>NZ_PSVU01000003.1:0-104083 GCF_002932515.1 Rathayibacter sp. AY1D5 | reverse complement strand
GGGGAGCGAGCGGCGAGGGAGCGGGGGAGGGCGGCGCGTAGACTGGGGCGGCCATGATCCAGACTCTCGACCTCCGCGGCCGTCGTCCCTCCTCCGCCGAGCTCCTCGCCCTCGTGCCCCGCAATCCGAGCACGTCCGCCTCCGTCGGGCCCGTCGTCGCCGAGCTGATCGCCGACGTCCGAGAACGCGGCGCGGAAGCGCTCCTCGACCACCCGGAGGACACCGGCGGCCGCAGGCTCGCACTCCGATCCGCCACCCTCTCGCCGCACCCTCCGAGGAAAACCGGCGATCCGCGTGTCAGCGGATCGTCGTAGCCGTACGCAGGACGCCCTTGAGAACCCGGCCACCCTCCCCAGCCGACCGCGCCGAGCCGGTCGGGGACCGGCTCGCCACAGACACCGCGAACCGGCGATCCGCGTGTCAGCGGATCGTCGTAGCCGGACGCACGACGCTCTCACCGACCCGGCCACCCTCCCCAGCCGACCGCGCCGAGCCGGTCGGGGACCGGCTCGGAATTCAATACAGACAGTTCGGCCCCAGCAGGCTCTTCAGCTCGCCGAAGAGGTCCGGGGTGATGCGCACGGGGAACGGGACCTCGAACACGCGGGCCGTGTCGCCCTTGATGAGCTTCAGCCGCACCTCGGTCTGGCCGGAGTGGCGGATGAGCACGTCGCTGAGCTGCGAGACCGTGTCGGTGGTCGCGCGCGACTCGGGCATCGAGACGGTGAGCGGTCCCGAGTCGCCGTCCTGGCTCATCTCGGGGGCGAACAGGCTGAACGCGTGCAGGTTCATCCCGTCGTCGCGCATGCTGACGCGGCCTCTGACGACGACGATGGAGTCGTTCGTGAGCGCCGGGGCGAACTCCTGGTACGCCTTCCCCATGAACATGCAGGTGATCTCGCCGCCGAAGTCCTCGACCTGGATCATCCCGTACTGGTTGCCGGAGGCCTTGGCCATGCGGTGCTGGACGCTCGTCACCAGGCCCGCGACGACCACGGTCTCGCCGTCGGCGATCGTCTCCGAGATCAGCAGGTCGGCGATCGTGGTGCTGTAGTGCTTGGCGAGCTCGGTCTCGAGTCCGGCGAGCGGATGGTCGGACACGTAGAGCCCGAGCATGTCGCGCTCGAAGGCGAGCTTGTCGCGCTTGGCCCATTCGGGCCGCTCGGGCACCTGGATCGCGGCCTGCGGCTCGTCCCAGAGGCTGTCGAAGTCGAAGCCGACCTGGCCGTTCGCCTCGTTGCGCTTCTCCCCTACCGCCGCCTCGACGGCGTCCTCGTGCACCTCGACCAGGGCGCGGCGGGTCGAGCCGAGCGAGTCGAAGGCGCCGGCCTTGATGAGCGACTCGATGGTGCGCTTGTTGGTCACCTGCAGCGGCACCTTGCGGAGGAAGTCGTGGAACGTCTCGAAGCGCCCCTTCTCCTCGCGGGCGGCCCGGATGCCCTCGACGACGTTCATGCCGACGTTGCGGACGGCGCCGAGGCCGAAGCGGATGTCGGTGCCGACGGCGGTGAAGAAGCCGATCGACTCGTTGACGTCCGGCGGGAGCACCTTGATCCCCATCCGCCGGCACTCGTTGAGGTAGGCGGCCATCTTGTCCTTGGAGTCGCCGACGCTGGTGAGCAGCGCGGCCATGTACTCCGCGGGGTAGTGCGCCTTGAGGTACGCCGTCCAGTAGGAGACGACGCCGTACGCCGCCGAGTGCGCCTTGTTGAAGGCGTAGTCGGAGAAGGGCAGCAGGATGTCCCAGAGGGTCTTGACGGCCTCCATCGAGTAGCCGTTGGCGATCATGCCGCCCGAGAAGCCCTCGAACTGCTTGTCCAGCTCGGACTTCTTCTTCTTGCCCATCGCGCGCCGCAGCAGGTCGGCCTGCGCGAGCGTGAAGCCCGCGAGCTTCTGCGCGATCGACATGACCTGCTCCTGGTACACGATCAGGCCGTAGGTCCCTCCGAGCACCTCCGAGAGCGGCTCCTCGAGCTCCGGATGGATCGGGGTGATCTCCTGCACGCCGTTCTTCCGCAGCGCGTAGTTGGTGTGGGAGTCGGCGCCCATCGGGCCCGGCCGGTAGAGCGCGAGGACTGCGGAGATGTCCTCGAAGTTGTCGGGCTTCATCAGCCGGAGAAGCCCGCGCATCGGGCCGCCGTCGAGCTGGAAGACGCCGAGCGTGTCGCCACGCGCGAGGAGGTCGTAGGCGGCCTGGTCGTCGAGCTCGAGGTCCTCGAGCACGAGGTCCTGTCCGCGGTTGGCGCGGATGTTGTCGAGGGCGTCGTCGATGATAGTGAGGTTCCGCAGCCCCAGGAAGTCCATCTTGATCAGCCCGAGCGACTCGCACGCGGGGTAGTCGAACTGCGTGACGATCTGGCCGTCCTGCTCCCGCTTCATGATCGGGATGATGTCGAGCAGCGGATCGCTGGACATGATGACGCCGGCCGCGTGCACGCCCCACTGGCGCTTGAGGTTCTCGAGTCCGAGCGCGGTGTCGAAGACCAGCTTGGCCTGCGGGTCCTCGGCGATGACGTTGCGCACGTCGAGCGCTTCCTTGTAGCGCGCGTGGGCGGGGTCGTTGATGCCGCTGAGCGGGATGTCCTTGCCCATGATCGCGGGCGGCATGGCCTTCGTCAGCTTCTCGCCCATCCCGAACGGGAAGCCGAGGACGCGCGAGGCGTCCTTGAGAGCCTGCTTCGCCTTGATGGTGCCGTAGGTGACGATCTGCGCGACGCGCTCGTCGCCGTACTTCTCGGTGACGTAGCGGATGACCTCGCCGCGGCGACGGTCGTCGAAGTCGACGTCGAAGTCGGGCATGGAGACGCGGTCGGGGTTGAGGAAGCGCTCGAAGATCAGGCCGTGCCGCAGCGGATCGAGGTCGGTGATCTTCATCGCGTAGGCCGCCATCGAGCCGGCACCGGAGCCGCGGCCGGGACCGACGCGGATCCCGTTGCGCTTGGACCAGTTGATGAAGTCGGCGACGACGAGGAAGTAGCCGGGGAAGCCCATCTGCAGGATGACGCGGGTCTCGTAGTCCGCCCGGTCGCGCACCTCCTGGGAGATGCCGTCCGGGTAGCGCTCGCGCAGTCCGGCCTCGACCTCCTTCACGAACCAGGTGTCCTCCGTCTCGCCCTCCGGCACCGGGAAGCGGGGCATGTAGTTCGCCGAGGTGTCGAACTGGACGTCGCAGCGCTCCGCGATGAGGAGCGTGTTGTCGCAGGCCTCGGGGTGGTCGCGGAAGACCTGGCGCATCTCGCGCGGCGACTTGAGGTAGAACTCGTCCGCGTCGAACTTGAAGCGCTTGGGGTCGTCGAGGGTGGTTCCGGACTGCACGCAGAGCAGCGCCGCGTGCGAGGTCGCGTCGTGCGCATGCGTGTAGTGCAGGTCGTTGGTGGCGACCAACGGGAGGTCGAGGTCCTTCGCGAGCCGGATGACGTCGCCGATCACCCGCCGCTCGATGTCGAGGCCGTGATCCATGATCTCGGCGAAGAAGTTCTCCTTGCCGAAGATGTCGCGGTAGTCGGCGGCCGCCTGGCGGGCCTCCTTGTACTGGCCGAGGCGCAGGCGCGTCTGGACCTCGCCGCTCGGGCAGCCCGTGGTGCCGATCAGGCCCTCGGAGTACTGCGAGAGGATCTCGCGGTCCATGCGCGGCTTGAAGTAGTAGCCCTCGATCGACGCGCGCGAGGAGAGGCGGAAGAGGTTGTGCATGCCCGTCGTGGTCGAGCTGAGCAGCGTCATGTGGGTGTACGCGCCGGAGCCGGACACGTCGTCCCCTCCGCCGTCGCCCCAGCGGATGCGGGTCTTGTCGGAGCGGTGCGTCCCCGGGGTGAGGTAGGCCTCGGTGCCGATGATCGGCTTGATCCCCGCCGCCGTCGCGGTGCGCCAGAAGTCGAAGGCGCCGAACACGTTCCCGTGGTCGGTCACGGCGATGGCCGGCATGCCCTCCTCGACCGCCGCGTCGATCAGCGGCTTCACCCGCGCTGCACCGTCGAGCATCGAGTACTCGCTGTGCACGTGGAGGTGGACGAAGGAATCGTTACTCGGCAAGGATGCGCCTCCGGCGGACTGCGGGCAGGGGAGGGATGGCCGGCGACCCGGGAGGGCCCGTGGACACGGCGGGAAGAAGTCTAACCGCGCCGGACGCGGGTCCGGCCGGGAGAGCGCGGATCACTCCCCGCGCAGCACCTCGAGGGCGTGCACCAGGTCGTCGGGGTACGACGCCTCGAACTGCACCCACTCCCCCGAGCCCGGGTGGGTGAAGCCGAGCCGGACCGCGTCGAGCCACTGGCGGGTGAGGCCGAGCCGCTTCGAGAGGGTCGGATCGGCGCCGTACATCGCGTCGCCGACGCACGGGTGGCGCTGGGCGGCCATGTGCACGCGGATCTGGTGGGTGCGGCCGGTCTCGAGGTGGATCTCGAGGAGGGAGGCGAACGGGAAGGCCTCGATCGTCTCGTAGTGGGTCACCGAGGGCTTGCCGTCGGCGCGGACCGCGAACTTCCAGTCCGAGGACGGGTGGCGGCCGAGCGGGGCGTCGATCGTCCCGGCGAGCGGGTCGGGGTGGCCCTGCACGACCGCGTGGTAGACCTTCTCGACCGTGCGGTCGTGGAACGCGCGCTTGAGGTGCGTGTAGGCGCGCTCGGACTTCGCGACGACCATGAGGCCGCTCGTGCCGGCGTCGAGCCGGTGCACGATGCCCGCGCGCTCGGCCGCACCGGAGGTCGACACGGTGAAGCCCGCGGCGGCGAGGGCGCCGAGCACCGTCGGTCCCTCCCAGCCCACGGCGGGGTGCGCGGCCACTCCGACGGGCTTGTCGATCACCACGATGTCGTCGTCGTCGTGCACGATGCCGAGGCCGGGGACCGCCATCGGCACGATCCGCGGCTCCTCGCGCGGACTCCACTCGACGCTCAGCCAGGTGCCTGCGTGCACGCGGTCGCTCTTGTCGAGGACCCGTCCGTCGGCGCTCACTCCGCCCGCCTCGGCGACCTCGGCCGCGAAGGTGCGCGAGAAGCCGAGCAGCTTCGCGACGGCCGCGTCCACGCGGAGGCCGTCGAGCCCGTCCGGGACCGGCAGCTCTCGGGACTGCGCCATCAGCGTCCGCCGGGGCGGTCGGCGTCGCGGGCCGCCTCCTCGACGGAGGAGGCCGCTGCGGGGGCGCCCGCTCCGGGGGCGGCGGGAGCGCCGTTCTCGGACACGACCTGGTCCTGCTCGTCGCGGCCCGCGCGCTCACGGGTGCCGTCGAGGCCTACGCCCCGCACGCTCAGGAGGACGAACAGCGCCATCGCCGTGCAGATCGCGATGTCGGCGACGTTGTAGATCGCCGGGAGCAGCCACGGCGTGAAGAGGAAGTCGACGACGTGTCCGAGCCCGAAGGAGGGCTCTCGGAACAGCCGGTCGAAGAGGTTGCCGAGGGTGCCGCCGAGCAGCAGGCCGAAGAAGACGCCCCACGCGGTGGAGCGGATCCGGCGCGAGAACCAGATCACGGCGACGACGACGCACGCCGCGATGATCGAGAAGATCCAGGTCGACCCGCTCGCGAGGGAGAAGGCGGCACCCGGGTTCTTCACGTAGTGCAGGATCAGGACGTCGCCGAGGACATGGACGTCCTCGCCCAGGGTCAGGTTCGTCGTGACCAGGAGCTTCGCGGTCTGATCGATCGCGAAGACCGCGAGCGCGACGAGGCCGAGGGTGACGAGCACCCTCGGCCTGACGTCCGCTGCGGCGGGACTACGCCCCAAAGCCCGACAGCGAGGACTCCGTCGACGCCGGCTGGGTGTCGAGGTCGCGGAGCTGGCCCTCGATGTAGCTCTTCAGCTTCTGGCGGTACTCGCGCTCGAAGGTGCGGAGCTCGTCGATGCGGTGCTCGACCGTCGCGCGCTCCTCCTCGAGCTTCGCGACCTGCTGGCGCTGCTTGGCCTCGGCCTCGGCGACGATGCGGGCGGCCGTGGCACGGCCCTCGGCGACGAGAGCGTCGCGCTTCTCGGCACCCTCGCGCACGTGCTCCTCGTGGAGGCGGCGGGCGAGCTGCAGGAGTCCGCTGGAGCTCTCGGCCTCGTCGACCGGAGCCGACTGCGAGGAGCTGACGGGAGCGACGACCGGTGCGGGAGCCGGGGTGGGCTCGGGCTCGGACTGCGGCTCCGGCTCGGGTGCCTCGTCGACCACCGGGGCGGGAGCAGGAGTGCTCTCGCGCGGGGCGTCGGGGACTCGGGCGTCCGACGGGCGGCTGTCGCCGGAGGAGAGGCGCTGACGAAGCTCCTCGTTCTCCTGGTTCAGGCGGCGGAGCTCCACGACGACCTCGTCGAGGAAGTCGTCGACCTCGTCCTGGTCGTATCCCTCACGGAACTTGGTCGGCTGGAACCGCTTGTTGACAACGTCTTCGGGAGTGAGCGCCATGGCTTTCCACCTTCGATTTCAAGTAGGTACACGTTTAACAACGCGCGACTAAAGCTAGCAACTTCAGGCGCACGGCGCAGTGCTGACACCGCGGGGAACGTCCGGACGTGCCAACGATACAGGGACGGTCAGGCGCGCTGGAGCCACGTGGCGATGTACATGCCCACGATGACGCAGAGCATGGTGAGGCTCCAGCCGAAATCGAGCGCGATCGGACCGATCGAGACCGGCTTGATCAGGCGTCGGAAGAAGCCGATCGGCGGGTCCGTGACGGTGTAGACGCCCTCCGCGGCGACGAGGCCGGCACCGCGGGGGCGCCAGTCGCGTCGGATCACGCGGACGAGGTCGAGCACGAACCGCGCCCACATCGCGAAGAAGTAGAGCAGCAGCACGAAGTACAGGACGCTCCCGAGGAGCGAGACGACGGAGGTCACCGGGGGCCAGGGCTCCCCGGGATCAGGACTTCGCGAAGAACGACGCGTCGGCGTCGCTCTCGGCGGAGGCGGAGTCGCCGGCGACGGTGATGTGCGACGGCGAGAGCAGGAAGACCTTGCTCGTCACGCGCTCGATGCGGCCGTAGAGGCCCTGCGAGAGTCCGCTCGCGAAGTCGATGAGGCGGCGGGCGTCCGCATCGCTCATCTGCGAGAGGTTGATGATCACGGGGATGCCGTCGCGGAAGTTCTCCGCGATGACCTGCGCGTCGCGGTACTGCTTCGGGTGGACGGTGAGGATCTCGTTCATCTCGGCGGGTGCCGTCGCCTTCGGGGTCTGGGGGGTGGGCTTGCGGAGCGGGGTGACCGTCGCGCGGGGCTGCTGCACCGGCTCGACGGGAGGGACGGGCTGCACCGGGGAGACCGGTGCGCGGTGGACCGTCGCCGGGGCCGCCTCGACGGGCTCTGCGCGCTCGTACTCGACCTCTTCGTCGGCGAGTCCGAGGTAGACCATCGTCTTCTTCAGCGGGTTGGCCATGGGGTGTCCTCCGTGTCGTGTGTGCTCCCACAGGTGGGTCACCACGAGGTTAGGTGCGGGCGGGGCGTTCTCCGGTGATTGCCGATCCGATTCGCAGGTGTGTCGCACCCTCCGCGATCGCCTCGGCGAAGTCGTTCGACATGCCCGCCGAGATCGCCGTGGCGGAGGGCTCGACGGCGCGCACGCGGTCGGAGATCGACCGGAGCCGGGCGAAAGCCGGACGGGGCTCCTCGTCCAGCGGAGCGACCGCCATCACGCCGCGCAGCGTGAGGCCGGGCGCCCCGGCGAGAGCCTCGGCGAGGGGCTCGACGTCGGCGGGCGACGCTCCCCCGCGGTCGGGATCCTCGGTGAGGTTGACCTGCAGGAACACGTCGAGCGGCTCCTCCCCCGCCTCCAGCAGCGGGACGAGCGCGAGCCGGTCGACGGAGTGGACCGCGTCGGCGTAGCGGCGCACCTGGCGCGCCTTCTTGCTCTGGAGCTGCCCGATGAAGTGCCAGCGCGCAGCGGTCCCCGCCAGCTCGGCCGACTTCTCCTGCGCCTCCTGGTGCCGGTTCTCGCCGAAGTCGACGACGCCCAGCTCAAGGAGGTCGCGGAGCAGCGACACGGGGTGGAACTTGGTCACCACGATGGTCGTGACCGAGGACGCCTCGCGACCGGCCGAGCGGGTCGCGTCGGCGACCCGCTCGGAGACCTCGGCCCAGCGCGCGGCCAGCTCCGGATCCGGCACGACTACTTGAGGAAGTCGGGGATGTCCAGGTCGCTGTCGTCGTCGTCGAAGGACGGGTCGGCGACAGGGGCCGGGGCGGCGACGGGGGTGCTCGACCAGATCGAGCCGGCCGCAGGCGCCGCGGCGGGAGCCGGGACGGGCTCAACGGCCGACTCGCTCGCCGAGCTCTGCTGCTGGCGCGGCTGGGCGATCGCGGCCTGAGCGGTCCCGCCCGGCTCTCCGCCGTCGAAGCCCGCGGCGATGACGGTGACGCGCACCTCGTCGCCGAGCGTGTCGTCGATCACGGCACCGAAGATGATGTTCGCCTCGGCGTGCACCGCCTCCTGGACGAGGCGCGCCGCGTCGTTGATCTCGAAGATGCCGAGGTTCGAGCCGCCCTGGATCGAGAGGAGCACGCCGTGCGCGCCGTCGATGCTGGCCTCGAGCAGCGGTGAGGCGACGGCCAGCTCGGCCGCCTTGATCGCGCGATCGGCGCCGCGCGACGAGCCGATGCCCATCAGCGCCGAGCCCGCGCCCTGCATGACCGACTTCACGTCGGCGAAGTCGAGGTTGATCAGGCCGGGCGTGGTGATCAGGTCGGTGATGCCCTGGACGCCGGCGAGGAGCACCTGGTCGGCGGTCGCGAAGGCCTCGAGCATCGAGATGCCGCGGTCGCTGATCTCGAGCAGGCGGTCGTTCGGAACGACGATGAGCGTGTCGACCTCGTTCTTCAGCGTCGCGACGCCGGCCTCGGCCTGCGTCTGCCGACGGCGTCCCTCGAACCCGAAGGGCTTGGTCACGACGCCGATGGTGAGGGCGCCGATCGACTTGGCGATCCGCGCCACGACGGGCGCGCCGCCGGTGCCGGTGCCGCCGCCCTCGCCCGCGGTGACGAAGACCATGTCGGCCCCCGCGAGGACCTCCTCGATCTCCTCGGCGTGGTCCTCGGCGGCGCGGCGGCCGACCTCGGGGTCGGCGCCGGCGCCGAGTCCGCGGGTCAGCTCGCGGCCCACGTCGAGCTTGACGTCGGCGTCGCTGAGCAGGAGCGCCTGGGCGTCCGTGTTGATCGCGATGAATTCGACACCGCGCAGGCCGAGCTCGATCATGCGGTTGACGGCGTTGACGCCGCCTCCGCCGATGCCGACGACCTTGATCACGGCGAGGTAGTTCTGGTTTGAAGTCACGTCTCCGGCCTCCGGGCTGAACCTTAAACCTGTAGTTGAGGCTTAAAGTTATGCTGAGTATGCATTTGGGGTTCGGCTCCGACGGTAGGCGGAGTCCGGTCGCGCTCCCAGCAGACACGCCCGCAACGCTCGAAAGAACGCGCGGATCCGCCGCCGGTCAAGGCCGGGGCGCCACGACGGCGGCCTGGGGCGAGGACACGTCGTAGGTGCCGACGACGGCGGGGTCGGTCGCGGCCATCAGCTTCTCGAGCACGACGGCCTTGAGCGCCGACTCGTCCGACCCGCCCCAGACGACTTCCGTGCCGTTCTGCAGGGTGAGCGAGACGTCGTCGCCGGTCGTGGCCGTGGCGGCCGTCACCTGCGGAGCGAGCGACGCGGGCAGGGAGCGCAGCACCCGCGCGGTCGCGCGGAAGCCGGCTCCCGAGGCGTCGCCGGACGCGGTGGTGAGGACCGGGTAGCCGGGCTGCGCCGAGTCCGCCGTCTCGATGACGACTCCGGCCGCGTCCACGAGCTCGAAGCGGCCCCCCGCCGCGATCACGCCGAGGGGCGTGCGCTCGACGATCGACACCACGAGGGTGCTCGGCGGCCGGGTCTGCACCGAGTAGCTCTGGATGAGCGGGGACGCGCCCAGCACGCGGCCGACCTCGTCCCGGTCCACCAGGGTGAGCGGGACGCCGAGCTGGTCGTCGAGCTCGCTCTGCAGGGCGGCGGCGTCGACGCGCTGGGTGCCCGAGATCTCGATCGTGCGCACGGCCATGAGCGGCGAGAAGGCCGCGACTCCGACGATCAGGGCGAGGGCGACGAGCGACCCGGCCACGACCAGGGCGATCAGGCGGCGCCGACGCGCGCGCTTCGTGAAGCGGCGGACCTCCCCCCGCTCGTAGCGCCTCCGCTCGCGGGCGGCCCGGGAGACGGCCCGGTTCTCGGCTCCGGGCAGGCGCAGGCCCGAGAGGGTGCGGCGGACCGCGCCCGCGCGCGACGGAGTGCGCTCGGCCGGCTCCGGGTCCACGCGGATCGCGGAGACGATCCGGATCGGCTCGGTGTCCGGCTCCGGCTCGCCGCCGCGCGTGGGGACGCTCCGACCGGGCGCCGGAGGGCGTCCGCCGTCGGGCCGCTTCACGGCCGCTCCCCCGCTTCGGGCGCGAGGACCGCGGTCATCGTGCGACCGGCGCGGCCTCGCTCGCGCCGAGCGACTCGAGCACCTGCGGGATGATCCGGTAGACGTCGCCGCAGCCGAGGGTGATGACGAAGTCGCCCTCGCGCGCGATGCCGGCCGTGAGGCGGGCCGCCTCCGCCCAGTCCGGGACGAACGAGACGTGCGACGGGTCGGCGAACTTCTCGCTGACCAGCGCTCCGGTCACTCCGGGCTCCGGATCCTCGCGCGCCCCGTAGACGTCGAGGACGATCGTCTCGTCGGCGTAGCGCTCGAGCGTCTCGGCGAACTCGCGGGCGAAGAGGCGGGTGCGGCTGTAGAGGTGCGGCTGGTGCACGGCGATGATGCGGCCCTCGCCGACCACGGTGCGCGCGGCGGAAAGGGCGGCGGCCACCTCGGTGGGGTGGTGGGCGTAGTCGTCGTAGACGCTGACTCCGCGGACCGCTCCGTGCAGCTCGAAACGGCGCTCCGTGCCTCCGAACGCCGACACGGCCTCGAGCGAGGCGGCCGGATCGAAGCCCAGGCCCACCAGCACTGCGAACGCGCCGGCCGCGTTGATCGCGTTGTGACGGCCGGGGATGCGGAGGCGGGCCGAGTAGCGCCTGCCCTCGTACTCGACCGAGAAGCCGACGGGGCCGACGAGGTCGAGGTCGACGACGCGGACGTCCGCCCCCTCGGCCTCGCCGAAGGTCAGCACCCGTCCGCCGACCAGCCACTCGGTGACGCGGACGGCGCCGGGGTCGTCGGAGGAGATGACGACGAGCTCGCTCGCGGAGGAGG
This sequence comes from Rathayibacter sp. AY1D5, assembly GCF_002932515.1. NCBI lineage: Bacteria > Bacillati > Actinomycetota > Actinomycetes > Micrococcales > Microbacteriaceae > Rathayibacter > Rathayibacter sp. AY1D5. The sequence continues at coordinate 92,916 of NZ_PSVU01000003.1, read as the reverse complement.
CGAAGGTGACGAAGGCCTCCTCGAACGCCTCCAGCGATCCGTAGTGGTCGAGGTGGTCCGGGTCGACGTTCGTGATGAGGGCGACCGCGGTGTCGTAGAGGAGGAAGCTGCCGTCCGACTCGTCGGCCTCGACGACGAAGACCTCGCCGGAGCCGGCGGCGGAGGAGGTGCCGAGGCTCTCGATGATGCCGCCGTTGACGAAGCTGGGGTCGGCGTCGACGCCGAGCAGACCGGTGACGATCATGCCGGTCGACGTGGTCTTGCCGTGCGCTCCGGCCACCGCGACCAGGCGCTTGCCGCGCACCAGCCAGGCGAGGGCCTGCGAGCGGTGCAGCACGGGCAGGCCGCGCTCCTTCGCGAGCAGGTACTCCGGATTGTCGGGCCACAGGGCGGAGGTGACGACGACCGCCTCGGCGTCCCCGAGGTTCGCCGCGTCATGGCCGATGGCGACCGGGACGCCGAGCTCCCGCAGCTGCTCGATGGGGTGGGACTCGCGGACGTCCGACCCGGTGACCCGGTGCCCGGCGTGGTGGAACAGCCGGGCGATCCCGCTCATCCCGGAGCCGCCGATGCCGATGAAGTGGACCGAGCCGAGCTCGTCGGGGACGGTGATGCCGAGGTCGGGCTTGATCACGGGGCTCTCGCTTTCGGGTGGGTCGCGGCGGGCGGGAGGGGCCTCCCGCGGTGCGCCGGATCAGTGTAGACGGTGGGCGGGAGTGCTCTCCCGAGCCGCGCGGAGCGGGCTCAGCGCGGCTCGGAGAGGGTCGACTCGATCAGGTCGACGAGCCGCCCGGAGCCGTCGCGGACTCCCACGCGGGCGGCCCGGCGCGCCATCTCGTCGCGACGGGCGGTGTCGCCCAGGAGCGGTACGAGCTCCCGCTGGACCCAGCCGGGGAGGAAGGCGGCGTCCTCGACGAGGACCGCTCCCCCGGCGTCGACGACGCCGCGCGCGTTGTAGCGCTGCTCGCCGTTGCCGACCGGGTACGGGACGTAGACCGCGGGCAGGCCGAGGGCTGTCAGCTCGCTGACCGTCGCTGCCCCCGCGCGGGAGACGGCCACGTCCGCGGCGGACAGCGCGAGGTCCATCCGGTCGCAGTAGGCGAGGAGGTGGTAGCCGGCCACCCCCGGGTCCGTGATCTCGGCGCGGTCGCCCGTGATGTGGAGGACCTGGAAGCCGGTGGCGACGAGATCCCGGGCGGCGGCGTGCACCGTCGCGTTGATCCGTCGAGCGCCGAGGGAGCCGCCGGTCACCAGGAGGGTCTGCCGGGACGGGTCGAGGCCCAGCGCCGCCATCGCGTCGTCGCGGCGCGCGGCCCGGTCGAGCTCGGCGATCTCGCGGCGCAGCGGCATGCCGACGACCCGCGCGTGCGGCAGGGGCGTGCCCTCGAAGGCCACGCCGACCGAGCGGGTCGCGCGCGCGCCGAGGCGGTTGGCGAGCCCGGGGCGCGCGTTGGCCTCGTGGACGGTGAAGGGGACGCCGGCGCGGCGCGCCGCCAGGTAGGCGGGTGCTGCCGCGTACCCGCCGAAGCCGACCACCGCGTCGATCCGCCGGTCGCGGATCGTCCGGACGATGCCGGCGATGGTCGCACGGAAGGCTCCGGGGAACCGCAGCGCCGCCGCGTTCGGACGGCGCGGGAACGGCAGCCGCGGGATCACCGAGAGCTCGTAGCCGCGGAGGGGGACGAGGCGGGCCTCGAGCCCCTCGGCGGTGCCGAGCACGAGCACCTCGTCGTCCGGGTTCCGCCTGCGGATCTCATCGGCCGTCGCGAGCAGCGGAGTGACGTGGCCGGCGGTGCCGCCGCCGGCGAGGAGGTAGCGGGTCACTCCGCCGCCGCCTTCCTGCGGCGCAGCACGCCCGCGCCGGGCAGGGGCGCGGTCTGGGTGCGGGCGAAGGAGAGGACGACGCCGATGGCGAGGAGCGAGCTGAGCAGGGCGGTGCCTCCGGAGGAGATCAGCGGCAGCGGGACTCCCAGCACCGGGAGCACCCCCAGGACCACGCCGATGTTGACGAACGCCTGGCCGATCAGCCAGACCATGATCGCGCCGGTGCTGATCCGCACGAACGGATCGGAGGACGCGTGGATGACGCGGAAGAAGGCGACCGCGAGGACCACGAACAGCGCCAGGACGACGATCGCTCCGATCAGCCCGAGCTCCTCGCCGATGATGGCGAAGATGTAGTCGTTGTCCGCGGCGGGCAGCCAGGACCACTTGGCCTTGGAGTTGCCGAGGCCCACGCCGAAGATCCCGCCGGAGGCCATCGCCCAGGTGCCGTGCACCGGCTGCCAGCACGAGTTCTGGTACTCCTCGACGTTGGAGCAGTCGCCGAGGAAGGACATGATCCGGGTGAGGCGGTTGTCGCTGGAGACGGCGAACAGCACCGCTCCGATCGCACCGACCACCACGATCGGCACGAGGACCTTCATCTGGACGTTCGCGTAGAAGAGTGCGGCGAGGACGATGCCCGCCATGATCACGACCGTGCCCAGGTCGCCTCCGATGAGGACCAGTCCGATCGCCGCGCCGCCGACGATCAGGACGGGGATGAGCGCGTCCTTCCAGTCCTTCGGCGACCGGTAGCGGCGGGCGAGCAGGAGCCCCAGCCAGAGGGCGAGCGCGAGCTTGATGATCTCGGAGGGCTGCATGCTGAAGGCGCCGAGGCGGATCCAGTTGCGGTTCCCGCCGACGGAGTCGCCGAGCGGTGTGAAGAGCACGAGGCACTGGAGGACGCAGCCGGCGATGAGCAGGATCGGCGTCACGCGCTTCCACACGCCGAGGGGCAGCCGCGAGACCACCAGCATCATCGGGATCCCGAGGAGGGCGAACCCGCCCTGGCGCAGGAAGCCCCCGAAGGAGTCGTCGCTCGACACGTAGGAGGTGACCGACGAGGAGGAGAGCACCATCGTCAGTCCGAACAGCACCAGGAAGAGCGTGGTCCCGAAGAGGAGGTAGAAGTTCGGCGAGTGGGAGGCGAAGACCTTCGACAGGACGATCCGCGCGGAGCGGGCCCCGCTCCGGTCCTTCCCGCGCTGCTCAGTGCGCGAGCGGCCCGCGGGGCGGCTCGTCGTCGGAGCGGTCATCGGCTCCCCCTCCCAGGTGTGTCGCCACGGCGGCCGCGAAGGAGCGGCCCCGAGCCGCGTAGTCGAGGAACTGGTCCATCGAGGCCGCGGCGGGTGCGAGCAGGACGACGTCCCCCGAGCGGGCGAGCGTCGCGGCCGCCTCGACGGCCGCCTGCATCACCGCACCAGTGTCGTCCGGCACCGCCTCGCTCACGGGGAGGGCGGGCGCGTGTCGTCGGAATGCCGCGAGCAGCGCCGAGCGGTCGGCGCCGATCACCACGGCGCCCCGCAGGCGGCCGACGTGCGCGGCCACGAGGGCGTCCACGTCGACGCCCTTGAGCAGGCCGCCGACGACCCAGACGACCGACGGGTACGCGCGCAGCGAGGCGTCGGCGGCGTGCGGGTTCGTGGCCTTGGAGTCGTTCACCCAGGTCACCCCGTCGTGCTCGGCGACGACCTGGATGCGGTGGGCGTCGAGCTCGAAGGACGCCAGCGCGGTGCGGACGGCCGTGACCTCGATCCCGCACGCTCGGGAGAGCGCTGCCGCGGCGAGCACGTTCTGGACGATGTGCGGAGCGGCGAGGTTCCGAGCGGCGAGCTCGTCCACGGTGGTGATCTCGAGGGCACTGGTGCGGCGGTCCTCGAGGAAGGCGCGGTCGCAGAGGATGCCGTCGACGATCCCGAAGTCGCTCGGGCCGGGCACGCCGAGGCCGAACCCGATCGCCCGGGCGCCCTCCACCACCTCGGCGTCGAGCACCATCTGCTCGGTCGCCGCGTCGGCGCGGTTGTACACGCAGGCGACGCGGGTGCCGGCGTAGACCTTGCCCTTGGCCGCACGGTAGGCGTCGAACGAGCCGTGCCAGTCGAGGTGGTCGTCGGCGATGTTGAGGCATGCGCTCGCGATCGGCTCGATCGCGCCCAGGTAGTGCAGCTGGTAGCTCGAGAGCTCCACGACGAGGACGTCGAAGCCCTGCGGGTCGCGGACCGCGTCGAGCACGGGCACGCCGATGTTGCCGCAGGGGGCGGCGCGGAGGCCGCCGGCCACGAGCATCGTCGCCGTGAGCTGGACGGTCGTGGTCTTGCCGTTGGTGCCGGTGACGGCCACCCAGTCCGCCGGAGTGCCGTCGGCGCGCACGACCTTGTCGCGGACACGCCAGGCGAGCTCGACGTCGCCCCACACGGGGATCCCGGACTCCGCCGCCCACACGAGGATCGGGTGCGTCGGCCGGAAGCCGGGCGACACCACGACCAGCTCCGGTGCGAACGCGTGCAGCTCCTCCGGAGCGGAGTCGAGGCGGTCGGCCCGGTGCAGGCGGGCGCCGATCACCTCGAGCAGGCGCTCGCGCTCCTCATCGGCGCGGTCGGCGAGGACCAGCACCTCGGAGCCGAGCTCGGTCAGGGTGTCGGCCACCGAGAACCCGGTGACGCCCAGGCCCAGCACGGCGACGCGCAGGCCGCGCCAGTCCGAGTGCCAGCTGCGGAGGGAGTCGGGACGGGCGGGATCGGTCATGCCAGCGACAGCCATTCCAGGTAGAAGAGCCCGACTCCGGCGGCGACGAAGATGCCGGCGATGATCCAGAACCGGACCACGACGGTGATCTCGGCCCAGCCCTTGAGCTCGAAGTGGTGGTGGAGCGGGCTCATCAGGAAGATGCGCTTGCCCCGGGTCAGCTTGAAGTAGATCCGCTGGAGGATGACCGAGCCGGTCACGATGACGAACAGGCCGCCGATGAGGATGACCAGCAGCTCGGTGCGGGTGAGGATCGCCAGGGCCGCGAGCGCGCCGCCGAGGCCGAGCGAGCCGGTGTCGCCCATGAAGATCTGCGCCGGCGAGGTGTTCCACCAGAGGAAGCCCACCAGGGCACCGGAGACGGCCGCCGCGATGATGGCCAGGTCGAACGGGTCGCTCACCTGGTAGCACTTGTCGACGACCTCGGGGTTGAGGTGCTGGTCGAAGCACCACTGGTTCGACTGCCAGAACCCGATGATGACGTAGGAGCCGATCGCGAGGATCGAGGACCCGGTGGCGAGTCCGTCGAGCCCGTCGGCGACGTTCACGCCGTTCGACGTGCTGGTGACGATGATGCAGATCCACAGCACGAACAGGCCGATGCCGATCCAGCCGAGGGAGGCGAAGTCGAACGGCAGGTCGCGGATGAACGAGATCGAGGTGGACGCGGGGGTGAGCCCGTTGGAGTCGCGGACCATGATCGCGATCACCGCGAAGGCCGCGGCGACGATGACCTGGCCGGCGATCTTCGCCCAGCCGCCGAGGCCGAGGCTGCGCTGGTTGCGGGTCTTCAGGAAGTCGTCGACGAAGCCGACGAGTCCGAGCCCGACCATCATGAAGAGCACCAGCAGGGCCGACGGCGCGATCGCCCGGTTGCCGAACAGCATCCCGAGGAAGTAGCCGACCACGGTGCCGATGATGATGACGATGCCGCCCATCGTCGCCGTGCCGTGCTTGACGTGGTGCGACTTCGGTCCGTCCTCGCGGATGAACTGGCCCCACTGCAGGCGGTGGAAGAGGCGGATGAACAGGGGCGTCATCAGGAGCGTGAAGGCTCCGGAGAACGCGCCGGACAGGAGGAGTGCCCTCATCGGTGACGCTCCCCGAGACGGTCGGCGAGGAAGCGCAGCCCCGCGGAGTTGGACGACTTGACCAGCACGGTGTCGCCGGGTCGCAGGTAGTCCTCGAGGAGGTCGAACGCCTCGTCGGAGGTCTCCGCGAAGACGGACTCGCCGCTCCACGATCCCTCGCGCTCGGCCGCGACGTGGATCCGGCGGGCGCCTCGGCCCACCACCACGATCTGGGAGATGTTGAGGCGGACGGCCAGCAGGCCCACGCGCTCGTGCTCCTCGTCGGCCCACTCGCCGAGCTCGCTCATCTCTCCCAGGACGGCGACGGTGCGCCCCCCGGGCTTCGCGATCTGGGCGAGGGTGCGCAGGGCGGCCGCGGTGGAGTCGGGACTCGCGTTGTACGCGTCGTTGATGACGCGGACGTCCTCGCCGCCCAGGACCTCCATGCGGCCGCGCTCGGCGAGGGTGACGGTCGCGAGAGCCTCGACGATCGCGGGCAGCGCCACTCCGACAGAGAGCGCGGCGGCGGTCGCCGCGAGGGCGTTCATCACGTGGTGCTCGCCGAGGACGCGCAGCAGGAGCTCGGCGCGAGCGGCCTCGCGGCCCTCCCCCGCCGAGACCTCGATGGCGAAGCGGGTGCCGTCGGCGGTCGCGTCGATGTCGACGGCGCGGACGTCCGCGCTCTCGCCGCGGCCGAACCAGAGGACCCGGGCGGCGGTGCGGCCCGCCATCGAGGCGACCCGGCCGTCGTCGGCGTTCAGCACGGCGACGTCGTCGGCGGTGAGGTCGGCGACCATCTCGGTCTTGGCCTCGAGCGTGCGCTCGATCCCGCCGAACTCGCCGGCGTGCGCGAGGCCCACGGCGAGGACGACGCCGACGTCGGGCCTGGCCATCCGGACGAGGCGGCGGATCTCGCCGACCGCGCTCGCGCCCATCTCGGCGACGAGGAAGCGCGTCGACTCGGACACCTGGAGCATCGTGATCGGCGCGCCGACCTCGTTGTTGAAGGATCCGCGCGGAGCGACCGTCTCGCCGACCCGCTCGAGGACGGTGCGGAGGAGGTTCTTGGTCGTCGTCTTGCCGTTCGAGCCGGTGACGCCGATGACGGTGAGCCCGCCCTTCGCGCGGACGCGCCGGACGACCTCGGTCGCCAGCGCTCCGAGCGCCTCGACGGAGTCGTCGACGAGGACCTGCGGCACGTCGAGGTCGAGCGGGCGCTCCACGATGAGGAGCGCGGCACCGCGCTCGAGAGCGGCGGGAGCGAAGAGGTGGCCGTCGGTGTGCTCGCCGCGCTTGGCGACGAAGATCCCGCCGGGCGCGATCTCGCGGGAGTCGGTCTCGGTCGCTCCGTCGATCACGGTGGCGGCCGTGGCGGACGAGCCGGCCAGGTGGAGGCGTCCGGAGACGGCCTCGGCGATCTCGGTGAGGGTGAGGGCGATCATCTACAGCCAGCCCGCCTCGCGCAGCGCGTGACGGACGTCGTCTCTGGCCGAATACGGCATGTGCACTCCTGCGATCTCCTGGTGGTCTTCGTGGCCGGGCCCGGCGTAGAGGATCGAGTCCCCTTCGCGCGCGAGGGCGACGGCGGCGCGCACGGCGGCGCGCGGGTCGGCGATCTCGTGGATCTCCCGGTCGGGCACGGCGGCCCGGGCGCCCTGGAGGAGCGCGGCGCGGATGGCGGCCGGATCCTCCCAGCGCGGGTGGAAGTCGGTGACGACCACGACGTCGGCGAGGCGGGCGGCGATGGCGCCCATGTCGCTCCGCTTGGTCGTGTCGCGGTCCCCGTCCGCCCCGAACACCATGAACAGGCGGCCGGGCGTGATGGTCCGCAGCGCCTCGAGCGCGTTCTGGAACGCGTCGGGGGTGTGGCCGTAGTCGACGTAGACGCGCGGTCCGCGCTCCCCCGAGACGAGCTCGGCGCGGCCCGGGATGTAGACGTCGAGACGGCTGTCCTCGAGCGCGTGCGCGACGGCGTCCAGGTCGAAGCCCGACTCCACCAGCATCACGATCGCCAGCGCGGCGTTGGAGGCCATGTACCAGCCGATCAGCGAGACGGTGACGACGACGGAGCGGTTCTCGGGCCCCTCCAGGCGGAAGGTGGTGCTGTCGGGCGTCGCGTCCAGCACCGTCATCGACCAGTCGGCGGGCGTCGTCGGGGCGACTCCGACGACCGGCGAGCCGGCGAGCGTCGCGACGGGGATGCGGCTGCGCTCGGCGAGCTCGCGCCCCCAGGCGCTGTCGACCGTGACGACGCCGCGGCGTGCGCGCTCCGGCTCGAAGAGGTCGGCCTTGGCCTCGAAGTACTCGCGCAGATCGGAGTAGTCGTCGAGGTGGTCGTGGCTGAGGTTCGTGAAGCCGACGACGTCGAAGACGAGGCCGTCGATCCGGTGCCGCGTGAGCGCCTGCGCCGACACCTCGATGGAGACCGCGCGGACGGCGGACTCGCGCATCCGCGCGAGCAGGCCGTGCAGCTCGCTCGCCTCGGGAGTGGTCAGCGAGCTCACCACGGCGACGTCGCCGATCCGGCGCTCGGCGGTGGAGCTGAGGCCGGAGACGACTCCGAGCCGGCGCAGCAGCGCGTCGAGGATGTAGACGACGCTCGTCTTGCCGTTGGTCCCCGTCACGCCGAAGAGCGTCGGGACGTCCTCGCGGGTGCGGTGGATCCACGCGGCGACGTCGCCGAGGGCGGCCCGCGGGTCGGGGGTCACCAGCACGGGCAGGCCGCTGTCGGCGGCGAGCTCCGCTCCGGCCGGGTCGGTCAGCACGGCGACGGCTCCGGACGCCGCGGCGGCCGACGCGAAGGCCGCGCCATGGGCACGGCGTCCTGCGACACCGACGTAGAGGTCTCCGGACTCGACCTGGTTCGAGTCCAGCGTGACTCCGCTCACCTCGACGCCCTCGAGGCCGCGGACCGGGCCGAGGGAGAACTCGGCCACGAGCTGCGAGAGGCTCCGCGGCACGGGGTGCTCGGGGCGGAGGGAGGACTGCGGGCGAGGGTCGTGCACTGCCCGCTCTTTCTCTCGTTCTGGTGCTTGGATCGTGGTCCCGGCGGGGCTCACCACGTCGTCGGGTACTCGACGGGCGGCACCGTGGACGGCTCCACCCGGTTGGTCTTGAGCACCTGGGTCATGACCTGCTGGAAGACGGGAGCCGTCGCCTGGGACGTGTTCATCTTAACCGGATCGGCGATGGTGACCGTCACGACGTACTCCGGGTCCTCCGCCGGCGCGAGCCCGGCGAGCGAGACGGTGTAGCTCTTCGAGTAGCCGCCCTTCCCGTCGGGCTGCTGCGCGGTACCGGTCTTGGTGGCGATGTTGTAGCCGTCGACATGGATGTCGTTCGCCAGCCAGCCCTCGTTGTAGTGGGTCTGCAGCATGTCGACGACCTGCTTCGCGGCCGAGCTCGACACCACCTGGGTGCCCGTCGCATCGGGGACGTCCACGACGGAGCCGTCGGCCGTGGTGCAGCCGTCGATCAGCTGCGACGGGAGCCGCACTCCGCCGTTGCCGAGCGTCTGGTAGATGCTCGCGACCTGCACCGCGGTCGCCGAGACGCCCTGGCCGAACATCGTCGTGTAGTTCGTCTGGTTGTCCCAGTCCTGGTAGTCGGCGAGCAGGCCGCCCTCCTCGCCGGGGAAGCCGCTCGTGGTGGGCGTGCCGAGACCGAACTTCTGCAGGTAGTCGTATCGGGACTGGGCCGACAGGCGGGAGCCGAGCATCGAGATGCCGACGTTCGACGAGTCCTTGAGGATGCCGGTCAGCGTGTAGTTCGTCGGGGTGTGCGCGAAGTCGTCGCTGAACGAGGCGCCGTCCTTCTCGAAGGAGTCCGGGACGACGACCTGGGTCGTCGGGCCCGCCTGGCCCTGGTCGATCAGCATCGCGGCGGTCATCGGCTTGAAGGTCGAGCCCGGCTCGAACGGCGCGCGGAAGGCGCGCGAGCTGCGGTCTGCGGAGGCGCTCGCCTCGACGTTGTTGGGGTCGACGGTCGGCGTCTCGGCCACGGCGAGCAGCTTGCCGGTCTTGACCTCCTGCACCACGACGATCCCGTAGCTGCCGCCGACCTCGGCGACGCGCTGCGAGAGGACCTGCTGGGAGTAGTACTGGAGGTCGGAGTCGATGGTGAGCTTCAGCGTCCCGCCGTCGACGGCCGGGGTCTCCGAGACGGTGCTGCCCGGGATCCGGACGTAGTCGGCGCTGCGCTCGTAGCTCTCGGACCCGTTCTGCCCCGCGAGGCAAGTGTTCTCCGCGTACTCCATGCCCTCCTGGGCCGCTCCGTCCGCCCCGACGTAGCCGACGAGGTTGCCGGCCACCGCGCCGTTGGGGTAGCTGCGTCCCTGCTGGGTCTCGAAGTAGGTCCACGGGATGTCGAGCGCGACGAGCTTCTGGTAGGCCTCGAGGTCGAGCCCCTCCGAGAGGATCAGGTAGTTGGCCTTCGCGTCCTTCGCGAGCGCGGCGTCCACCGCTCCGGTGATCTGCTCGACCGACTGCCCGGTGATCGCGCCGATCTCGGAGGCGGCCTGCTGCACGCTGACCATGACCTTCTGGTCCTCGCCCAGCTCGCGCGGGAACTCGGCCACGTTCTTCGGCGAGGTCGTCAGCCGGTAGCGCGTGGTGGTGTCCGCGAGCACCGTCCCGGAGCGGTCCACGATGGGGCCGCGCTGGCCGTAGGTGACGACGCTGTTCGACTGGTTCTGGGCGGCCGCATCGGTGAGCTCGTTCGCCCGCACGATCTGGATGTCCACCAGCTTGCCGATGAAGAGTCCGACGACGGCGACGATGATGACGAACGTGACGGCCGTGCGGCGTCTGCTCGAGCGGTGGTGTCTCACTGCGGCGGTGTCCTTCTTGCTCCGGGCGGGCGGGCCGCCGTTCGTCGGGTCCGGATGGTCGTCGTGCGCCCCGCGGGGCGGGTGCCCGCACGGAGGCGGACCGCGACGCCGTGCGTCAGTGCGTGATGGGCGCGGGCAGCTCGCCCTGCAACGGTACGGCCGCGCCGTCGACAGCCGGGGAGGACGCGCTCGCGCCGGGCTGGAGAGCCGGGACGAGGGCGTTGGGTACGAGCGGCGCGGAGGCGGTGCCCGCGACTTCGCTCGACGCGGCGGAGGAGGGGTCGCCCAGCACGGCGCCGTCCGAGAGGCGGAGGTAGACCGGCGCGGTATTGGCGACCATTCCCAGGCCCTGCGCGGCGGTGGCGAGGTTCTGCGGCGAGCTCAGCGTGTCGACGGCGTCCTGCTTCTCCGCGTTGCTGCGGGTGAGCGACTTCTGCTCGGTCTGCAGCGCCGAGATCTGGTAGGCCCCCTGCGAGAGGCCGACGCTCACCAGGAGCTGGACGACGATGATCGCGAAGAGGCCGGCGACGGCGACGATCCCGTAGACGAGCTTCGGGCGCGACTGCGCCTGACCGGCCGGGACGGCCTCGATGCGGGGGCGGGGCGCCTCCTCCTCGGGGCGTGCTCGGCGGGCGGTGTCGATGACGGCGGGGTCGATGACGGCGGGGTCGATGACGGCGGTGGCGCTCATGCGGTGCTCCTGATCCTCTCGGCCGCGCGCAGACGCACGGGTGTCGCTCGGGGGTTGCGGGCCTTCTCGTCGTCGGAGGCGAGCTCGGCTCCGCGGATGACGAGTCGGAACTCGGGTCGGTGCTCCGGCAGCTCCATCGGGAGGCCGGCCGGGGCGGTGGAGGAGGACGCGGCCTGGAGCGCGCGCTTGACGATCCGGTCCTCGAGCGACTGGTACGCCTCGACGACGATCCGCCCGCCCTCGTTGATCCGGCCCAGCGCGGCGGGGATCGCCCGCTCGAGGACGGACAGCTCCTGGTTGACCTCGATCCGCAGCGCCTGGAAGACGCGCTTGGCGGGGTGGCCGTTCCGCTGGATCGCGACCGGGGTCGCCGCCTGGATGATCTCGACGAGACGGCCGGAGCGCTCCAGCGGAGCGTCGCGGCGGGCCTCCACGATCTTCTTGGCGTAGCGCGCGGCGAGGCGCTCCTCGCCGTACTCGTGGAAGATGCGGCGCAGGGCGGTCTCGTCGTAGTCGGCGAGGATGCTCGCCGCCGTGAGCGGGGCGGTCGAGTCCATCCGCATGTCGAGTGGCGCGTCCTTGGAGTAGGAGAACCCGCGCTCGGTCTCGTCGAGCTGGAGCGAGGAGACGCCGAGGTCGAAGAGCGCACCGTCGATCGTGTCGATGCCCAGCTCGTCGAGCACGTCGGGCAGCTCGTCGTAGACGGCGTGCACGAGGTCGATCCTGGAGGCGTGGGCGGAGAGCCGCTCCCCCGCGAGCTGCAGCGCCTCGGGGTCGCGGTCCAGGCCCACGAGGTGCAGGCCGGGGAAGCGCTCGAGCAGCGCGAGCGAGTGCCCGCCCATGCCGAGCGTCGCGTCGACGACGACCGCCCCGTCGCGCTCCAGCGCCGGAGCCAGGAGCTCGACGCAGCGCTCGAGCAGCACCGGGAGGTGCCGCTCCTCGGTCGGGCGCGGAGCGCCCTTCGGAGTGTTCTCTGCCATGGCGGTCCCGCCGTTCCCGTTCCTGTCGTCCGATCCCCATCCACCTCGCGTCCGGACACCGGGGAAGGTGCGTCCGGGCGCCGAGTGGCTGGGAGTCGCGCGACAGGACCTAGAACAGGCCGGGGATCACCTCCTCCTGGGTGTCGGAGAACACGGACTCCTGCTCCTCCAGGTAGGTCTCCCAGGCGCCCTGCGCCCAGATCTCGGCGCGGTTGCCCGCTCCGATGACGGTGAGGTCGCGGTCGAGGCCCGCGTACGCACGCAGCGGAGCCGGGAGAGTCACGCGGTTCTGCTTGTCCGGCGTCTCGGCGCTCGCGCCCGAGAGGAACACCCGGAGGAAGTCCCGTGCCTGCTTGCTGGTCACCGGCGCCTGCCGGATCTTCTCGTGCATCACCTCGAACTCGGCCTGGCTGAACACGTACAGGCACCGCTCCTGGCCGCGCGTGACGACGACTCCGGAGGAGAGCTCGTCGCGGAACTTGGCGGGGAGGATCACGCGGCCCTTCTCGTCGAGTTTGGGGGAATAGGTGCCGAGGAACACGGACTGCCCCCCACTTCTTCCGGCCAAGGATGGTGTGTCCTCCACAGTACTCCACTTCCCCCCACTCACAACCCCGGCGCGGCGCGGGGCGCGCCGGAGAGGCCCCGGTCATCCGCGTGTTTCCGCGGAATCGCGACAGTGGGGCGAAGTGGAGGGGGAAGGTCGCTGGAGGGAGGCCGCGGGCACGAAAAAAGGGCCGATCCGTGAGGATCGACCCTGTGGTGGAGCGGAGGGGGGCTAGCCGCGCCCGTCTCCGCGGTTGTCCCATCTGTCGTTCAGTCGGTCCATGAAGCCGGACCCCTGGCGGTTGCCCGAGCGGGGCTTCGACGGACGGCCGACGTCGGGCAGGCCGGGCTCGGCGGCGCCGCCGGCGGCCGGGCGCATGGCCACGATCACGCCGCCGAGCATGAAGGCGAACCCGAGGATGCCGACGAGGGGCTGGCGCACGACCACGCCCGCGACGAGCACGGCGAGACCGAGGATGCCGAGCAGGATGCCGAGCACGAGGGCCCGGTAGTTGGTGCCGCCGCGCCCCTTGCCGACCGCCGCCACGAAATCGGCGTCGTTCTGGTAGAGGTTCCGCTCCATCTCATCGAGGAGCCGTTGCTCGTGTTCCGAAAGCGGCATCGTGACCCCTTCAGGGTGGGGCGTCGACCCTTTCGGGGATCGGCACCGGAATAGGCGGCGTCTGGGCTCGACCGGTCGGGCGGCGCTTCAGTGTAGACCGAGCCCGACGCAGGCACCAGGCACCTTCGGTGCATAGGCTGGTCGGGTGAACCACAGCTCTCGACTGGTCGATCGCGTCCAGCTCCGAATCGATGAATTCCTCACCGGGCGCACGCCAATTCTGCGCTCCATAGGAGAGGACGTCTCCGCCCTCGGCGACCTTTCGCGGGACTTTCTCAGCGGGGGCAAGCGGTTCCGCGCGCGCTTCTGCGAGGCGGGCTGGAACGCGGTGTCGAGCACCTCGAGCGAGGCCCATCCGAGCGGCTCCGATCCGATCGCGAGGGTGGGCGCCGGGCTGGAGCTGTTCCACGCCGCCGCCCTCGTCCACGACGACGTGATCGACAACTCCGACACCCGCCGCGGCGCTCCCGCGGCCCACCGGCGCTTCTCCTCCTTCCACGCCGACGGCGGCTGGACCGGCGACCGCGACGAGTTCGGCCGCTCCTCCGCGATCCTCCTCGGCGACCTCCTCCTGGTCTGGTCGGACGAGATCTTCGCCGCGGCGGAGTGGTCGCTCGGGGATCGAGTCGCAGCCGAGCGCGCGCGCGCGGAGTTCAACCTGATGCGCACCGAGGTCACGCTGGGCCAGTACCTCGACATCCTCGAGGAGAGCGCATGGGTGCAGCACCCCGAGCACGAGCACCTGCAGCGGGCGGAGCGGGTGGTGGTGTACAAGAGCGCGAAGTACAGCATCGAGGCGCCGCTGGTGATCGGCGGCTCCCTCGCCGGCGGCGACGACGCGCAGCTGGACGCCCTGCGCCGCTTCGGGCTCCCGGTCGGGATCGCCTTCCAGCTGCGCGACGACGTCCTCGGAGTCTTCGGCGACCCGGCGGTGACGGGCAAGCCGGCCGGCGACGATCTGCGGGAGGGCAAGCGCACCGTGCTGCTCGGCCTCGCCCGAAGCGCGTGCTCGCCGGACGAGCGGGCCGAGCTCGACGCGGTCGTGGGCCGGAGCGACGCCGACGCGGCGTCCATCGCGCGGGCGCAGGAGATCATCGCGGGCAGCGGCGCCCTCGAGCGGCTCGAGGAGCGCATCGACCAGGAGGTGGCCGCGGCGATCGCGGTCCTCCCCGACGCGCCGCTCCGCACGGAGGGCGTGAGGGAGCTGCGCGAGCTGGCCGCCCAGGTCACGGTCCGCACCTCCTAGGAGCGGACCGGCGGGATCAGGCCAGGGCCTGGGCGACCCGCCGGACCTCGGCCTTGCGCCCGGCGCGGAGGGCGACGATCGGGCTCGTGCCCAGGCTCTCCTCGACCGTCAGCATCCAGTCGACCGCCTCGTCGTCGGTGAAGCCGGAGTCGGCGAGCAGGATCGCGGTGCCGCGGATCTCGCTCATCGGCTCCCCGTCGCGGAGGAAGAGGGCGGGGACCTTCAGCACGCCGTCGCGGCGGGTGCCGAGCAGGTGGCGCTCCTCGAGGAGGCGGCGGACCCGGCCGGCGCCGAGCCCGGTCAGCTCCACGAGGTCGGGGACGGTCAGCCACTCGAGCTCGGAATCGGTCGAGGTGGCGGGGGAAGCGGACGAGTCGGTCACGCGTCAAGACTGCCACGAGCCCGGAGGGCCGCCAACTGCGGGCGTCCGGAGAAGGAGTCGGGCCCGTCCTGCGCCGCCCGGGCGTCGCTCACCGGTTCCCCCGGGGGTCTTGCCTAGACTCGTCGCGTGACCACCAGCCAGCTCGACCCTCTCCTCGGCCGTCTCGTCGACGGCCGGTACGAGGTGCGCTCGAGGATCGCCCGCGGCGGCATGGCGACGGTCTACCTCGCGCACGATCAGCGCCTCGAGCGCCGCGTGGCGATGAAGGTCATGCACGGCCACCTCTCCGACGACGCGACGTTCAAGAACCGCTTCGTCCAGGAGGCGCGCTCCGCCGCCCGTCTCGCCCACCCGAACGTGGTCAGCGTCTTCGACCAGGGCCAGGACTCGGACATGGCCTACCTGGTGATGGAGTACCTCCCCGGGATCACCCTGCGCGACCTGCTGAAGGAGCGCGGCCGGCTGACCGCCCAGCAGGTCGTCGACATCATGCACTCCGTGCTCTCGGGTCTCGCCGCCGCGCACCGCGCCGGGATCCTCCACCGTGACCTCAAGCCCGAGAACGTGCTCCTCGCCGACGACGGCCGGATCAAGATCGGCGACTTCGGCCTCGCGCGCGCCGCCTCCGCCAACACCGCCTCCGGCCAGGCCCTCCTCGGCACGATCGCCTACCTCTCCCCCGAGCTGGTCACGCGGGGCACCGCCGACACCCGCAGCGACATCTACGCCATCGGGATCATGATCTACGAGATGCTCACCGGAGAGCAGCCCTTCACGGGCGAGCAGCCGATGCAGATCGCGTACCAGCACGCGAACGACTCCGTCCCGTACCCCAGCGCGACGGTCGCCTCCGTCCCCACCTCGCTCGACGAGCTCGTCCTCTGGGCGACCGAGCGCGACCCGGACATGCGGCCCCGCGACGCCGGCGTCATGCTCGCGCAGCTGCTCGAGGCCGAGCGACTCATGGGCATCACACCGAGCGACCGCCGCGGCGACACGCAGGCGGTCACCCCGCTCCCGGCGCCCGTCGCCGATCCGGCGCCCGCGACGGCCGTCTTCGATCCGGCGGAGCCCGGGCAGACCTCGGTCTTCGACCCGGCGCCGGCGCCCGGAGCGGTGCTCGTGGTCGACGAGGACGACGACACCGTCGCCCGGCTCGCGAGCAGGCGCCGCGTCCGACGGCGTCGCGGCGTCCTGCTCACGGTGGTCGTGCTCCTCCTGGCGCTCATCGGCGGCGGGACGGCCTGGTGGTTCGGCGAGGGACCCGGCGCGATCGTGTCGATCCCGGACGTCGTCAGCCAGTCGCAGCAGGACGCGACGGCCCAGCTGCAGGCGCAGGGCTTCGAGGTGCAGCCGCAGGAGACGCCCGACCTCACCGTGCCCGCGGGGACGGTGGTGAGCTCCGATCCGCCCGGCGGGCAGGGGGTGCACAAGGGCTCCGTCATCACGCTGACCGTCTCGAGCGGGCCGCGCCAGCTGCCGGTCCCGTCTCTCGCCGGCCTCTCGGAGGCCGACGCTGCCGCCGCGGTGACAGGCGGCTCCTTCACCGTCGGCGACGTCTCGAAGATCTTCGACGCCGACGTCGACGCCGGTGTGGTCGTCTCCGCCTCGCTGCCGGACGGATCGGCGCTGCCCGAGACGATGTCCGAGACCAGCACCATCGCGATGGTGGTGAGCCTCGGACCGATCCCGAACGTCGTCGGCCTCTCGATCGACGACGCGACGGCGAAGGCGGAGGCGGCCGGTCTCGCCCTCGACCGCAGCGGCGAGGACTGGAGCGACACCGTGGCCGCGGGCGTCGTCCTCACGCAGGCGAACCCGGAGGCGCCCGCCGTGACCGGCGACACCGTCTCGGTCGTCGTGTCGAAGGGGCCCGAGCCCGTCGCCGTGCCGAACGTCGTGGGGATGAACCGCGACGAGGCGAAGGCGGCCCTCGAGGCGGCGGACCTGTCGTGGAGCTACTCCCTGACGACGCTCGGCCCGCTGATCGACGCGGCGCCGAACGAGCTGACCAAGGTCACGAACCAGTCCAACAAGGCCGGCGATCTCGTGCAGCGCGGCACGACGATCCAGCTGTCGATCACCATCACGACCTGACGCCGCCGGTCGAGCCCCTCGGCGGGGACTCGACCGGCGGTCGGGGTCGGATCAGATCGCGCGGCCCCGGAGCTCCTCCGCCACGAGGAACGCGAGCTCGAGCGACTGCATGTGGTTGAGGCGCGGGTCGCAGACCGACTCGTACCGGGTGGCGAGCGTCGCCTCGTCGATGTGCTCCGAGCCGCCGAGGCACTCGGTGACGTCGTCGCCTGTGAGCTCGACGTGGATGCCGCCCGGGTGCGTCCCCGCGGCGCGGTGCGCCTCGAAGAAGCCCTTGACCTCGTCGACCACGTCGTCGAAGCGACGGGTCTTGTAGCCGGTCGGCGTCGTCAGCCCGTTGCCGTGCATCGGATCGGTCACCCACAGCGGCAGGGCGTCGCTCCGCTTGACGGCCTCGAGCAGCGGCGGGAGGGCGTCGCGAATCCTCCCGGCACCCATGCGGGTGATGAAGGTGAGGCGACCGGGCTCCCGCTCGGGGTCGAGCTTGTCGATCAGCTCGAGCATCGTCTCGGGCGTGGTCGACGGGCCGAGCTTCACGCCGATCGGGTTGCGCACCCGCGACAGGAAGTCGACGTGAGCGCCGTCGAGCTCGCGGGTGCGCTCGCCGATCCAGATGAAGTGGCTGGAGGTGTTGTACGGCGTGCCGGTCCGCGAGTCGATGCGCGTCATGGGGCGCTCGTAGTCCATCAGCAGGCCCTCGTGGCCGGTGTAGAACTCGGTGCGCTTCATGCCCTCGAAGTCGGCCCCGCACGCCACCATGAACTTGACCGCGCGGTCGATCTCGCGGGCCAGCTGCTCATAGCGCTGGTTCTGCGGGTTCTCGGTGAAGCCCTTGTTCCAGTAGTGGACGAGGCGCAGGTCGGCGAATCCGCCCTGCGTGAAGGCGCGGATGAGGTTCAGCGTCGAGGCGGCGGTGTGGTAGCCCTGCACGATGCGGCGCGGGTCCGCGGCGCGCGACTCCGGGGTGAAGTCGTAGCCGTTGACGATGTCGCCGCGGTAGGCGGGCAGGGTCACGTCGCCGCGGGTCTCGAGGTCGCTCGAGCGCGGCTTCGCGAACTGGCCGGCCATCCGGCCCATCTTGATGACGGGCATGCTCGCGCCGTAGGTCAGGACGACGGCCATCTGCAGCACGGTCTTGACGCGGTTCCGGATCTGCTCGGCGGTCGCTCCGGCGAAGGTCTCGGCGCAGTCGCCGCCCTGCAGGAGGAACGCCTCGCCGCGGGCCGCGGCTCCAAGACGCTCGCGCAGCTGGTCCACCTCGCCGGCGAACACCAGCGGAGGGAGCGCGGCCACCTCGGCGGACGCCGCTCGCACGGCCTCCGAATCGGGCCACTGCGGCTGCTGCTTGATCTCGAGCTCGCGCCAATAGTCCAGGCCGGCGACCACGGAGGGGGCGGCGAGGACGTACGGTTCGTTCGGATCGATGACCACGAGGGTGTTCCCGGTTCTGACGGGCGCCAGCGGCGCGCGGAGGGCCGCCGTCCGGACGGACGGCAGCGGTTGACGAGCTTATCGCCTGGCAGAGCGCTCGGCCGGGAGGGGGCCCCGGCGTCGAGCGCGCGCTCAGCGGGTGAGGGCCGCGCGCTTCTCCTTGACCGAGGTCGCGTAGACGTCGAGGTACTCCTGGCCGCTCAGGGCGAGGAGCTCGTACATGATCTCGTCGGTGATCGAGCGGAGGATGAACCGGTCGCCCTCCATGCCCTCGAAGCGGCTGAAGTCGAGCGGCTCCCCGAAGACGATGCCGATGCGGCCCAGCTTCGGCAGGCGCTTCCCGATGGGCATGATGCGCGCGGTGTCGATCATGGCGACCGGGATGACGGGCACGCGGGCCTCGAGGACCATGCGCGCGACACCGGTGCGGCCGCGGTACATGCGGCCGTCGGGGCTGCGCGTGCCCTCGGGATAGATGCCCAGGGCGTGGCCGCCCGCGAGGACGCGAAGGCCCGTGTTGAGCGAGGCCTCCGACGCCTTGCCACCGGAGCGGTCGATGGGCAGCATCCCCGTGGCGGTGAAGAACGTCCGCGTCGCCCAGCCCTTGAGGCCCTTGCCGGTGAAGTAGTCGCTCTTGGCGAGGAAGACCATGTTCCGCTCGATCACCAGCGGGAGGATCACGGAGTCGATGAAGGAGAGGTGGTTGCTCGCGAGGATCACGCCGCCGTTCTGCGGCACCTTGTCGGCGCCGACCACCCACGGCCGGAAGATCGTCTTCAGGAGCGGGCCCGCGACGATGTGCTTCATGAACCAGTAGAACATCGGGCTCCTCGGCGGTGCGGCGGATCGGGTGCGGCGGGTGCCGCTAGAGGGAGCTCGCGTGCAGGCGCGCCAGGTCGGCGGCCCCCACGACTCCGGCGTCGTTGACGAGCTCCGCGATGCGGAACTCGGGCTCGGGGTGGTAGCCCCGGGCGGGGAGGTTGTCGAGGTAGGCCTGGCGGATGGGGTCCAGCAGGAGGTCGCCCGCCTGCGCCACTCCGCCGCCGATGACGAACATCTGCGGGTCGAGGACGGCGCTCAGGCTGGCCGCCGCCTCGCCCAGCCAGTGGCCGAGCTGGCGCAGCGCCGCGAGGGCGCCGAGGTCTCCGGCGGTGATCAGCTCGGAGATGAGGTGGCCGTTCAGCTCGCCGCCGTTGCGGGCGCGGGCGTCGGCGATGCCCTGGCCGATCCCGCCCGCGTCGGCCAGCTCGCCGGCGAAGCGCTGGAGCGCGCGGCCCGAGCCGTACTGCTCGATGCAGCCGCGGGCGCCGCAGCCGCAGGGCAGGCCTCCGGGGACGACGCGCATGTGCCCGATCTCGGCCGCGGCGCCGAAGCCGCCGCGCAGGAGCCGGTCGTTGATGACGATCGCGCCACCCACTCCGGTGCCGATGGTGAGCATCAGCATGTCGCTGACGAGGCGGCCCGAGCCGTAGCGGAACTCGGCCCAGCCGGCGGCGTTCGCATCGTTCTCGATGATGATCGGCAGGTCGATGCGGGCCGAGAGCTTCTCGCGGAAGGGCTCGTTGCGCCAGTTGATGTTCGGGGCGTAGTAGACGATCGACTGCGAGGCGTCGATGAAGCCGGCGGCCGCGACTCCGACCGCGGAGACGTCTCCCGGGAGCAGGCCGGAGCGCAGATGCTCGACCATCTCGACCACGACGTCGACGATCAGCTCGGGGTGCCCGGCGGGCGTGGGCCGACGGTCCTCGCGGAGGATCCCCCCGAACTCGTCGACCAGGGCTCCGGCGATCTTCGTGCCGCCGATGTCGATCCCGATCGCGTGCACGCGAACCGCCTTCCCGTCGCCACCGGCGCGGCAGCGTCGGCGGGCCGCCCTGAGCGGCGGCCAGGACGAGTGTAGTGACCGCGAGCGCTCCGATGCGGCTCAGCGGCGAGACCCGGCGACGCGTGTCGGCCCTCCTCGCGGAGCCACCCCTGGATCGTTACCCTGAACGGATCCACAGCTTGCGCCGCGCCGGTAGGGTGGAGACGACGTTCATTCAGGTACCGAAGGAGTTGCCGTGGACCAGTTCGATTCCCCCCTGGTGGTTCCGGCCGATCCCCAGGCCAACACGACCGCCCTCCTGCTGGACCGCGTCCGCGAGACGCCCGATCGCCCGCTCTTCGCGCTGCCCGACGGCGACGGCTGGCGCGATGTGACGGCGCAGGAGTTCCTCGACCAGGTCACGGCCCTCGCGAAGGGCTTCGTCGCCGCCGGCCTCGAGCCGGGCGAGAAGGTCGGGCTGATATGCAAGACGCGCTACGAGTGGACGCTGATCGACTTCGCCGTCTGGTTCGCCGGCGGGATCCTCGTCCCGGTGTACGAGACCTCCTCCCCCGCGCAGGTGCAGTGGAACCTCGCCGACTCCGGCGCGCACGCCGTGATCGTCGAGACCCCCGAGCACTTCGCCCGCTTCGACGAGATCCGCGCCGACCTTCCCGAGGTCCGACTCGCCTGGCAGATCGGGCTGGGCGATCTGGACAAGCTCGTCGCGCGCGGCGTCGACGTGCCGGACGCCGAGATCGAGCGCCGCCGCTCGCTGGCGACCGGCACCGACATCGCGACGATCATCTACACCTCCGGCTCCACCGGCCGCCCCAAGGGCTGCATCATCCGGCACTCGAACTTCGTCGAGCTCAGCCGCAACTCGGCGGTCGCCCTGACGGAGCTGATCCACCAGCCCGGCGCGTCGACGCTGCTGTTCATCACCACGGCGCACGTGTTCGCCCGCTTCATCGCGATCCTCTGCGTGCACGGCGGGGTGAAGGTGGGGCACCAGGCCGACACCAGGCAGCTGCTCCCCTCACTCGCGTCCTTCAAGCCGACGTTCCTCCTGGCCGTGCCGCGCGTGTTCGAGAAGGTCTACAACTCCGCCGAGCAGAAGGCCGAGGCCGGGGGGAAGGGGAAGATCTTCCGCCGCGCGGCCGACGTCGCCGTCGCCCACTCGATGGCGCTCGAGGCGGGCTCGGTGCCGCTCGCGCTGAAGCTGCAGTTCCTCCTCTTCGACCGGCTCGTCTACTCGAAGCTGCGCACCGCCATGGGCGGGAACGTCCGCTTCGCCGTGTCCGGCTCGGCGCCGCTGGGAGACCGGCTCGGGCACTTCTTCCACAGCCTCGGCATCAAGATCCTCGAGGGCTACGGCCTCACGGAGACGACGGCGCCCGCCACCGTCAACCGCACCGAGCGGTTCAAGATCGGCTCGGTGGGCCCGGCGATGCCCGGGGTCTCGATCCGGATCGCGGGCGACGGCGAGATCCAGGTGCGCGGCATCGACGTCTTCGGCGGCTACTGGAACAACGAGGCGGCGACGGCCGAGTCTTTCGACGGCGAGTGGTTCCGCACGGGCGACCTCGGGACCCTGGACGAGGACGGGTACCTGCGCGTCACCGGGCGGAAGAAGGAGATCATCGTCACCGCCGGCGGCAAGAACGTCGCTCCGGCGGCGCTGGAGGATCCGATCCGCGCGAACCCGCTGGTCGGCCAGGTCGTCGTCGTCGGCGATCAGCGCCCGTTCATCGCCGCTCTTGTCACGCTCGACTCCGAGATGCTGCCGACGTGGCTCGCGAACAACGGGCAGGACAAGGGCCTCTCACTCGAGGACGCGGCCGTGAACCCGGTCGTTCTGGCCGAGGTGCAGCGGGCCGTCGATGCGGCGAACGAGCGCGTGTCCCGCGCCGAGTCGATCCGGAAGTTCGTGATCCTCCCGACCGAGTTCACGGAGGCGAGCGGTCACCTGACTCCGAAGATGAGCATCAAGCGCAACGTCATCCTCGCCGACTTCGCCGACACCATCGCCGCCGTCTACTCCGCCGCCCCCGCCACCGAGGGCATCTCCCTCCGCTGACCCCGCGCTCTCCCCGCGTCGTGAGCACCCCTTCCCGATCGCTGCCGCCTCCGAGAAAGCGCGCCCAGCGCTATCCCGTCGGCAGAACGCCCGACGCTCTCCTCGACGCGCCCCTGTCGCGGTGCCGACCGCGCCGAGCCGGGCAGGGACCGGCTCCCCCTCAACACAGCCGTATCCGGGAAAGCGCGTACAAGTGCTTTCCCGTCGGCGGAACGCACGACGCTCCACGGAACGCGCCCACCTCGAAAGGCCGACCGCGCGGAGCCGGGCAAGGACCGGCTCCCCAAAACACAGCCGTATCCGGTGAAGCGCGTGCCAGCGCTTCACCGTCGGCGGAACGCACGGCGCTCCACGGAACGCGCCCACCTCGAAAGGCCGACCGCGCGGAGCCGGGCAAGGACCGGCTCCCCACCAACACAGCCGGATCCGGAAAAGCGCGTCCCAGCGCTTTCCCGTCGGCGGAACGCCCGACGCTCCACGGAACGCACCCACCTCGAGCGGCCGACTGCGTGGAGCCGGGCAAGGACCGGCTCCCCCTCAACACAGCCGTATTCGGTGAAGCGCGTGCCAGCGCTTCACCGTCGGCGGAACGCACGACGCTCCACGGAACGCACCCACCTCGAGCGGCCGACTGCGTGGAGCCGGGCAAGGACCGGCTCCCCACCAACACAGCCGTATCCGGTGAAGCGCGTGCCAGCGCTTCACCGTCGGCGGAACGCACGACGCTCCACGGAACGCCCCCACCTCGCTGAGCCGACCGCGCCGGGCCGGGCAGGGACCGGCCCGGCAATCGAACTCAGAACCAGTCGGATTCCCGGACGGCCTTCATGGCGGCGCGGCGGTCGTCCTTGGAGAGGCGGTCGAGGTAGAGGCGTCCGTCGAGGTGGTCGCATTCGTGCTGGAGGGCCTGGGCCATGAGGCCGTCGCCTTCGAGGACGATCTCGTTGCCGTCGAGGTCGGTACCGCGGACCTTCGCGTGCGGGTAGCGGATCGCGGGGTACCAGAGGTTCGGGACGGAGAGGCAGCCCTCGTCGACCGGTTGCGGGTCTCCGCTGAGCTCGATGATCTCGGGGTTGAGGATGTAGCCGATGACGCCGTCGACGTTGTAGCTGAAGGCGCGGAGGTTGACGCCGATCTGGGGGGCTGCGACGCCGGCGCGTCCGGGCGGGCGGACGCTGTCGACGAGGTCCTCGACGAGGCCGCGGACGCCGGCGTCGACCGTCGCGATGGTCGTGGACGGGGTCTTCAGCACCGGGTCCCCGAAGATGCGGATCTGGCGTTCGGTCATGTGGTGCGCTCCCTCAGGGCCTCCTCCGCGCTCAGGAGGGCGTTCTCGACGACTTCGCTCGCTGCGGGGTGCGGCCAGTACTGGCTGCGGGCGAGTCCGCGGATGCCGGTGCCGGCGCTGGCGGCCTGGACGAGCGGCTGAATGAGGATACTGGCCTGCGGCCCGATGATGTGCGCGCCGAGGAGGGTGCCGTCGAGTCCGACGACCAGGAGGCAGGCGCTGGAGTCGTCCTCGAGCGCCCAGCCGAAGGCGGTGGAGCCGTACTCCTGGGTGACGGTGACGACGTCCAGGCCCTGGTCCCGCGCTTCGGCCGCGGTGAGCCCGAAGTGGGCGATCTGCGGGTGGGCGAAGATCGCGCCGGGCACCGGCGAGAGGGTGTCGGAGAGCAGCTCTCCCGGGTGCAGGAGGTTGTGCGCCACGAGGCGCGCCTCGTGGTTGGCGACGTGCTTGAGCTGCCAGCGGGACGACACGTCGCCGAGGGCGAAGAGGCCGGGCACGGGGTGTCCGCCGGAGAGGACGCGCTGCTCGGTGTCGACGCTGATCCGGCCGTCCTCGTGCAGATCGATCCCGACGGAGGCGGCGGCGACCGTGTCGCTGTTGGGGTCGCGGCCGAGCGCGACGAGCAGCAGGTCGGTCTCGACCGTCGTGCCGTCGCTGAGGGCGACGCGGAGCCCGTCAGGGCGGGCGTCGACGCTCTCGGCGCTCACTCCGGTGAGCACCGTGTACCGCTGGGCGGCGATCCCGGTGAACCGGCGCGAGACGTCCTCGTCGAGGGCGCGGAGGAGGCGGTCGCCGCGGACGGCGACGGTCACGGCCGTGCCGAAGGAGGAGAAGACGTGGGCGAACTCGACGGCCACCGCGCCGCCGCCGAGGATCAGCATCCGCTCGGGGAGCTCGTCGAGCCGCATGACGGAGGAGGAGTCCTGGATGCGGGGGTCCGGCTCGTACGCGGCGAGGAGCGGCCTGGGCCGCGAGCCGGCGGCCACGACCACCTGCGGCGCACTGATGCGGGCACCGCTGGCGCTGACGAGGACGTGCGGGCGGTCGCCGTCTCCGAGCGACTCGAAGCCGAAGCTCTCGCGGAGGACGGTCACGTTCGGGGAGCGCTGATCGCGGTACTCGAAACCGCCCTCGCTGATCGCGTCGATCCGGCCGAAGACCCGGTCGCGCACCTCGGCCCACTCGGGGCGGCGCAGGCGGGAGTGGACGCCGATCGGGCCGCCCTGGTCGACGTCGGTGACCACGTCGGCGACATGGACGAACATCTTGGTCGGGATGCAGCCGGCGTTGAGGCAGGTGCCGCCGAACCACTCCCCGTCGTCGAGGATCGCGACCCGCAGGCCGTCGAACTCCGGACCGACGATCGAGTTGCCGGAGCCGGCCCCGATGACGATCAGGTCGAAGGCGTCGGTGGACGCGTCGGGTCCGTCGGTGCGGTCCTGGTGCGCGGCGGACGCCGCCCCGGAAGCCCGGGGCTCAGACACGTCGGACCGGCATGCCCTCGACCACGAGCGCGGCGAGCAGGCGTGCGGCGTCCTTCGTGCCCTCGCGCAGCTGCTCCCACTTCACCACGGATCCGGCGGCGAGCACCGGGTCGTAGGGGATCCGGACGATGTCGCGGACGCGGGAGCGGAAGTGCGACTCGATCTCCTCCAGCTTCACCAGGCTCGTGCCCTGCGTCGCCGTGTTGAGCGCGACGACCGCGTTGCGCACCAGGGCGCCGTAGCCGTTCGCGTCCAGCCAGGTGAGGGTCTCGGAGGCCAGGCGGGCCTCGTCGACGCTGCCGCCCGAGACGATCACCACCGTGTCGGCGCGCTGCAGCGTGGGCCGCATCACCGAGTGCACGATGCCCGTGCCGCAGTCGGTGAGCATGATCGAGTAGAAGCGCTCGACCAGGTCGGCGACCACGTTGTAGTCGTCCTCGTCGAAGGCCTCGGAGAGCTGCGGGTCGGTGTCGGAGGCGAGGACGTCGAGGCGGGTCTCGTCGCGGGAGACCATCGTCGAGAACTCGGTGAACCCGGTCACGCCGGCCGCGCGGTTCACGACGTCGCGGACGGTCGCCCGCGTCTGCTTGGGGACGCGCTCGGCCAGGGTGCCGCGGTCGGGGTTCGCGTCGACCGCGATGATGCGGTCCTCGCGCGCGTCGGCGAGGGCCATGCCCAGGAGCGTCGTGACCGTGGTCTTGCCGACGCCGCCCTTGCGGGTCATGACCGGGACGAAGCGGGTGCCGCCCTCGAACTGCCGGCCGATCCGCTCGTCCATCGCCTTCCACGCCTTCACCTTCGCGGAGTCGCCGAGGTTGACCGTGTGGAAGGTCAGGCCGTAGAGGAAGCGGTGCCAGCCGCCCGTGGGAGCGGGACGGGTCTTGCGGTTGACCTCTAGCAGCCTGTCCGGGGTGAGCATCGACGCCGACTCGGGGACGGCGGCGCTCGGCGCGGACGGGGCGGGAGCGACGCTCGAGGACTCGGCGCGGAGGCGGTCGCGGCGCGTGGGGACGGCGGCGGGCTCCCCCGCGGACTCGGACGCCGCGGGCTTCTCGGCGGACTCCGCTCGGGCGGGGATCCCCGCCGAGACCGGTCCGTTCGCGCCGGACGGGTGAGCGGGAGCCGGTGAGGGGGTCGGAGCAGGACTCGGCTCCGGGGGCACGAGAGCGTGCGAGCGCGAGGGCGGCAGGCCGAGGCGGCCGACGTCGATCGCGTCCTCGTCCTCGACCGGAGCAGGGGCGGTGGAGCGGCGCCGCGGGCCGGGCGGGGTGATCCGCACGCCGTCGGGCAGGAGGGTCGGAGCGGTGTCGCTCGCTCGCGGGGAGTACTGACCCGATTCCCGAGCCGCGTCCATGGCGGTCCGCGGCGTGGGACCGGTGCCGGTGTCGGGCTGTTCGTCGTTGCGCTCATCCATGCGAACGAGCCTCCTTCCGCTCAGGACGAGTGTACCGGCGGGCCCGGATCGCGCCGGGCGGCTTGGTCGGAGCGCGCTCCGACTGCTAGTGCGGCCCGCTTCCGGAGACGGCGCGGACGGCGCGTGCAGCGAACGGTTAGGTTCTGCCGCCCGGAGGAACGTAAAGTAGTCAGCCATGCATGTACTCAGCGTGAGCTCCCTCAAGGGCGGCGTCGGCAAGACCACGGTGACGCTCGGCCTTGCATCCGCGGCGTTCTCGAAGGGCCTGCGAACGCTGGTCGTCGACCTCGATCCCCAGTCCGACGTGTCGACCGGAATGGACATCAACGTCGCCGGCCACCTCAACATCGCCGACGTCCTGACGTCGCCGAAGGAGAAGATCGTCCGCTCGGCGATCGCCCCCTCCGGCTGGACCAAGGAGCACCACGGCACGATCGACGTGCTGATCGGCAGCCCCTCCGCGATCAACTTCGACGGGCCGCACCCCAGCATCCGCGACATCTGGAAGCTCGAGGAGGCCCTCGCGAGCGTCGAGGCCGACTACGACCTCGTGCTGATCGACTGCGCCCCTTCGCTCAACGCCCTGACCCGCACGGCCTGGGCCGCGAGCGACCGCGTCGCCGTCGTCACGGAGCCGGGCCTGTTCTCGGTGGCCGCCGCCGACCGGGCGCTCCGGGCGATCGAGGAGATCCGCCGCGGACTCAGCCCGCGCCTCCAGCCGCTGGGCATAATCGTCAACCGCGCCCGCGTCCAGTCGTTGGAGCACCAGTTCCGGATCAAGGAGCTGCGCGACATGTTCGGGCCGCTCGTCCTCAGCCCGCAGCTCCCGGAGCGCACCTCCCTCCAGCAGGCGCAGGGCGCGGCGAAGCCCGTCCACGTCTGGCCCGGGGAGAGCGCCCAGGAGATGGCGCACAACTTCGACCTGCTGCTCGACCGCGTCATCCGCACCGGACGCATCGGCGAGCAGGTCCCCGCCGCGACCTAGGGCCGGCGGGTCCGCCGGACTTCTCCGGCTCGAGGTCTCGGGACGCGGGCGATGCTCGGTGCCCGAGGAGTGCCAGGGACGGCGCCGGCGGACGCTCGGCGTCGGAGTTCAGCGCGGACTCTCGATGCGCGGGCGGAGCCCATCGTCGGATCCGCAGGGCGGGACACGGACGGAGCCCGTCATCGGACCCGCATGCTAGCGGGCGTGATCGGCGGGGAGCTCGCGTCCGGCGGACGGTTCACGCGGGCGGGGCCCGCCATTCGACCAGCACGGTGAGACTCGGGTGGCGCCCGTTGCTCGCACAGCACGGCTGCAGGCGGGTCCGCTCCTGACCAGTTGAGCGCGCGGAGGAGACCCGGGAGTCCCCGGAGCAGCGGCCGACCCGCGAGGGGTGGGCGGTCAGCCGACGCGGCGGGAGGCGCGGCGCTGGGCGAGCTCGTCGCCCGGGTCGACCGACTGGTGGTCGAGCTCGACGAGGCTCGACTCGACCTCGCGGAGGACCTTGCCGACGGCGATGCCGAAGACGCCCTGGCCGCGGCTGAGCAGGTCGATGACCTCGTCGTTCGAGGTGCAGAGGTAGACGCTCGCGCCGTCGCTCATCAGGGTCGTCTGCGCGAGGTCGTCGACCCCGGACTCGCGGAGCTGGTTGACCGCCGTGCGGATCTGCTGGAGCGAGATCCCGGTGTCGAGCAGGCGCTTGACCAGCTTCAGCACGAGGATGTCGCGGAAGCCGTAGAGGCGCTGCGTTCCGGAGCCGGACGCGCCGCGCACGGTGGGCTCGACGAGCTCGGTCCGCGCCCAGTAGTCGAGCTGCCGGTAGGTGATCCCCGCGGCGCGCGCCGCGACGGCCCCGCGGTAGCCCGCGTCGGCGTCGAGCTCGGGCAGTCCGTCGGTGAACAGGACGAGGTCGCGCTGGCCGCTGACGTCGCGGCTGACTTCTCTCATCCCTGTGCCTCTCGGATCCGGACGCCGGATCCTCCGAACGCGCTCCCTACCGTACCGACCGGCGCAGGCCGAGTAAACGACATCGGCCTCGGCGCCGCGGCGTGTCGCACGGGCCGCCCGACGGCCGGCGGCGCGGCCCTCACGAGCGGGCGATCCGCGAGAGGGCGCTGCGCACCATCGCCCCGCGGATCGTGCCCAGCTGGGTCGCGAGCCCCACCGCGTTCTCGGCAGCGCCGGCGGAGCCGGACGCCTCTCCGCGGCGGGCGCTGGAGGCGACGACGCTCTCGATGAGCGACATCTCGCGCTCGACGGCGACGCGGAGCGGTCGGAGATGGCGGGGCTCGATACCGGATCGGCCGAGGTCGACGAGCGCCTTGAGCGTCGTCACGGCCTCGTCCCCGAACACGTCCCCGCCCCGCACGAGCCCGGCGGCGATGGCCTCCTGGACGAGAGCGGGCGTGGCACCGGACTCGGCCGCGAGGCCCTCGCGGGTCAACCGCGTGGCGGGGCCGAGGAGCGAGGCGCTCGGACCCCCGACACCGGCCGGCAGGGCGGGCTCGCGTCCGGCGTCGATGTCGTCGAGGTATCCGCGGATGACCTTGAGGGGGAGGTAGTGGTCGCGCTGCAGAGCGAGGATCATCCGGAGCCGCTCGACGTCGGAGCCCGAGAACTTGCGGTAGCCGGAGTCGGTGCGGGCCGGCGAGACGAGCCCCTGCTCCTCGAGGAAGCGCAGCTTGGACGGGGTGACGTCCGGGAACTCACTGGTCAGCCTGGCCAGCACCTGCCCGATGCTCAGCAGAGCGGCGGAGCCGGTGGGGAGGGCGCGCGCGGAGGAGCGGCCCACGGCTCACGCGTCCGGAGCGGCGACGAGGTCGGCGCGGGACGCGTAGAAGGTGAGTCGGAACTTGCCGACCTGCACCTCGGAGCCGTCGGTGAGGATCGCGGACTCGATCCGGACCCCGTCGAAGTAGGTGCCGTTCAGGGAGCCGAGGTCGTGGACCTCGAACGCCGTGCCGCGGCGGACGAACTCGGCGTGCCGGCGCGAGACCGTGACGTCGTCGAGGAAGATGCCCGCGTCGGGGTGACGGCCGACCGTCGTGGAGTCGGTGTCGAGGAGGAAGCGGGCGCCGGTGTTCGGTCCGCGGCGCACGACCAGCAGCGCGGATCCCGAGGGCAGAGCCCCGACGGCCTCGGCCTCCTCGCGGGACGCGCGGTTGTCGAGAGCGGCGAGCTGGGCACCGATGTCGTCGGTGAACGTCAGAGTCGTCTCCGTCGACGGCTCACCGGGAACGGAATTGTGCTGGGCGGATGATGCTCCACCGACGGGCTCGACCAAGACGTACCTCCTATCAGGTCAGCGTATCCGAATCGTGACCCTCGTCGGACCCCTGAGCACCTGTGCGGACCCCCAGGACGAGGTCCCGCGTCTGGACGGCGTAGACGATCCCGGCCCACCAGTAGAGGAACGCGCCCCACAGCGCGAAGGCCCAGGCGATGGGGAGCGAGGCGGGCGCGAGGGCCGGGAACGCCTGCCCCAGCATGATCAGCGGGAGCGCGTAGAAGAGGCAGAAGGTCGCGAATTTCCCCAGGTGGTGCACGGGAAGCGGTCCGTAGCCGTTGTTCGCCAGGACGACCGCCAGGACCACGAGCATCAGGTCGCGGGCGAGCAGCACGGCGACCAGCCACCAGGGCACCAGTCCGCGGGCCGCGAGGCCCAGGACGGTGGCGAAGATGTAGAGGCGGTCGGCGGCCGGATCGAGGACGCGGCCGAGGCGCGTCATCTGGTCGAAGCGGCGCGCGATCCAGCCGTCGAGGTAGTCGGTGAGGCTCGAGACCACGAGGGTCAGGAGCGCGAGCGCGTCCTCGCCGAGGACCACGAGCACGAGGAACACCGGCACCAGGGCGAGGCGCACCAAGCTGAGGACGTTCGGGACCGTCCAGATCCGGTCCTCACCGGTGCGCGCCATGCGCCCAGCCTAGGCGGGGCGCACGGCGGCGTGGTCAGCGCTTGTCGCGCCAGACCCGCTCGAACGGCAGGCGCCAGGCGTGCGGCGCGATCAGCTGGTGGATGGCGTTCGGCCCCCAGGAGCCGGGCGCGTAGAGACGGACGGGCGGCGGATCCTGCAGGAGCGGCGCGGAGACCTCCCAGAGCCGCTCGATGCCCTCCGCGGTGGTGAACAGCGTGTGGTCTCCGCGCATCGCGTCGAGGATCAGGCGCTCGTAGGCCTCGAGCGCGTCGCCCGCGCGGTCGGTCTCCTGGAGCGCGAACTGCATGCTCAGCTTGTCGAGCCGCATGCCGGGACCGGGGCGCTTCCCGTAGAACGAGAGCGAGACCTTCGAGGCGTCCGCCAGGTCGAAGGTGAGGTGGTCCGGGCCGTGGGCACCGACTCCGGAGCCCTGCGGGAACATGCTCTTCGGGGGCTCGCGGAACGCGATCGAGATGATGCGCTGGCCCTCGGCCATCCGCTTGCCGGTGCGGAGGTAGAACGGCACTCCCGCCCAGCGCCAGTTGTCGATCTCGCACTTCAGCGCGACGAAGGTGTCGGTCTCGGAGTCGGCGGCGACGCCCGGCTCGTCGCGGTAGCCGATGTACTGGCCGCGCACCACGTTCTCGGGGTTCAGCGGACGCATCGAGCGGAAGACCTTGTTCTTCTCCTCGCTGATGGCCTGGGGCTCCAGCGCGGTCGGCGGCTCCATCGCCATGAACGCCAGCACCTGGAAGAGGTGGGTGACGACCATGTCCTTGTAGGCGCCGGTGGACTCGTAGAACTCGGCGCGGCGGTCGAGAGTCAGGCGCTCGGGGATGTCGATCTGGACGTGATCGATGAAGTTGCGGTTCCAGATCGGCTCGAAGAGGCCGTTGGCGAAGCGGAAGGCCAGGATGTTCTGCGCCGGCTCCTTGCCGAGGAAGTGGTCGATCCGGAAGATCTGCTCCTCGCTGAAGGTCTCGTGGAGCTCCGCGTTGAGGACGACCGCGCTCTCGAGGTCGACGCCGAACGGCTTCTCCATGATGATCCGCGAGCGCTCGACCAGCCCGGCCTCGGCGAGCATCCGCACGACGGAGAGCGCGGCCCTGGGCGGGACGCTGAGGTAGTGCAGCCGGCTCACGTCCGGGCCGAGGACCGCCTCGGCGTCGGTCACGGCGGCGGCCAGCGCGGCCGGGCCCGCGGACTGCGGGACGTAGCGGAGCTTGGACGCGAACTCGTCCCACTGCGCCGGCGTCAGGGAGCGGCTCCCGAACTCGTCGTAGGCCAGCTTCGCGAAGGCACGGAACGAGGCGTCGTCGTGCTCCTCGAGCGAGGTGCCGACGATCTGCAGGTCCGGTGCGAGGGAGGAGAGCGCGAGGTGGGCCATCCCCGGGATGAGCTTGCGCCGGGCCAGGTCGCCGACGGCGCCGAACAGCACGACGACATGGGGTGCCGCCTGCTCGGTCTGGACGGCTGGAGCGGGGGGTGCGGTTGTCACGGTCACCCCTCGATCATTCCAGTTCGGATCGTGACGCAGGCGTCATGTGCTCGATACGCACCGCCGCTAAGGTCTCTCCCGTGCATCCGTTCTCCGACGCGTCCGCCGCGACCGCAGCACCCGCCTCCGCCACCGCCCCCTCCTCCGCCGACGGGACGACCGCGCCTCCGCTCGACGAGAGGATCCGCGCCGACGTCCACCTGCTGGGCGAGCTGCTCGGCCAGGTGCTCCGCGAGTCGGGCGAGCCCTCCCTCTACGAGGACGTGGAGCGCCTGCGCGCGCTCACGATCAGCGCCTACGACAGCGGCGACGCCGCCGGGACCGCGGAGGCGGAGGAGTTCGTCGCCTCGCTCACGCTCGAGCGCGCCGAGGAGGTCGCCCGGGCGTTCACCTGCTACTTCCACCTCGTCAACGTGGCGGAGGAGTTCCACCGCGTCCGCGTGCTGCGCCGGCGCGAGGCCGACGCCGGCGCGCAGTCGCCCGAGGACTCGATCCTCGCCTCGATGCGCCGGCTGACCGGGGAGCTCGGGGAGGACGAGGCGTTCGCGCGCCTGTCCCGACTGGAGTTCCGCCCGGTCCTCACGGCGCACCCGACCGAGGCGCGCCGCCGCGCAGTGGCCTCGACCATCCGCCGCATCAGCGACCTGCTCGAGCAGCGCGACGACCCGCGCATGGGCGGCGTCGTGCTGGTGGAGATCCGCCGCAAGCTGCTGGCCGAGGTCGACACGCTGTGGCGCACCGCTCCGCTGCGCGAGTCCAAGCCCACTCCTCTCGACGAGGTGCGCACCGCGATGAGCGTCTTCGACGAGTCGCTGTTCTCGGTGCTCCCCCGCGTCTACCGCCGCCTCGACGACGCTCTGCTCGGCGAGGGCTCGGGCACCCGGGCTCCGGTCGCACCGGCCTTCGTCCGCCTGGGCACCTGGATCGGCGGCGACCGCGACGGCAATCCCTTCGTCACCGCCGAGACGACCCTCGCTGCGGTGGACATCGCCTCCGAGCACGTCCTCATGGGCCTCGAGCGGGTCGCCCGCCGCGTGGGCCGCGCGCTGACCCTCGACGCGTCGACCACTCCCCCGTCGGCCGCCGTCGAGGCGCTCTGGGCCTCCTGCGTCGAGCGGGCTCCCGAGCTCGCCGCCGACATCGCCGAGCGCTCGCCCAACGAGGCGCACCGCCGCGTCCTGCTCTTCGCGGCCGAGCGCCTGGCCGCGACCCGGTCCGAGGGGCCGCTGGCCTACTCCGCCGCCGCCGAGCTGCTGGCCGAGCTGCGCACCCTCCAGGAGTCCCTGGTCGAGGCCGAGGACGTCCGCGCCGCGTACGGCGACCTCCAGGACTTCGTCTGGCAGCTCGAGACCTTCGGCTTCCACCTCGCCGAGATCGAGGTGCGCCAGCACTCGAAGGTGCACCGCGAGACGATCGCCGCGATCCGCGCCGGCGAGGAGCTCGACGAGCGCGGCCTCGAGGTCCTGTCGGTGTTCCGGGCGATCGCGAAGGTCCAGGAGCGCTTCGGCACCGACGCGGCGAGGCGGTACATCGTCTCCTTCACACAGTCGGCCGACGACCTGCGGACGGTCTTCGAACTGGCCGAGGCGGCGACCGACGGCAAGCCGCCGATCATCGACGCGGTCCCGCTCTTCGAGACCTTCGCCGACCTCGACGCCTCGACCGACATCCTCGCCGAGATGATCCGCCTCCCCCAGGTGCAGGCGCGCCTCGCGGCCACCGGCAACCGGCTCGAGGTGATGCTCGGCTACTCCGACTCGTCGAAGGACGTCGGACCGGTCTCGGCGACGCTCGCGCTCTACGACGCGCAGGCGCGCATCGCGCAGTGGGCGGCCGACGAGGGCATCGTGCTCACGCTGTTCCACGGGCGCGGCGGAGCGCTCGGCCGCGGCGGCGGGCCGGCCAACCGGGCCGTCCTCGCGCAGCCGCCCGGATCGGTGGACGGCCGCTTCAAGCTGACGGAGCAGGGCGAGGTCATCTTCGCCCGCTACGGCAACCCGGACATCGCCACCCGGCACATCGAGCAGGTGGCGGGAGCGACGCTGCTCGCCTCCTCCCCCGCGGTCGGCGAGCGCAACGCGGGCGCCGCGGAGCGCTTCGCCGAGGTGGCGGCGACGATGGACCGCGAGTCGCGCCGCCGCTTCTTCGAGCTCGTGAAGGCCGACGGCTTCGCGCCGTGGTTCGCCCGGGTCACCCCGCAGGAGGAGGTGGGCCTGCTCGCCCTCGGCTCGCGTCCGGCCCGCCGCGGCCTCTCCGTCGAGTCGCTCGAGGACCTGCGAGCGATCCCGTGGGTCTTCGCC
This sequence comes from Rathayibacter sp. AY1D5, assembly GCF_002932515.1. Taxonomy (NCBI): domain Bacteria; kingdom Bacillati; phylum Actinomycetota; class Actinomycetes; order Micrococcales; family Microbacteriaceae; genus Rathayibacter; species Rathayibacter sp. AY1D5. Next base: position 58,689 of record NZ_PSVU01000003.1, on the reverse strand, counting down.
TGGACCCAGGCCCGCGTCAACCTGACCGGCTGGTTCGGGCTGGGCAGCGCGCTCGAGGCCGTCGGCGACCTCGACCTGCTCCGCGAGGCCTACGCCTCCTGGCCGCTGTTCACGACGATGGTCGACAACGTCGAGATGTCGCTCGCGAAGACCGACGAGGGCATCGCCCGCCGCTACCTCGCCCTCGACTCCCGCGACGACCTCGCCGGACTCGTGCTCGACGAGATGGCGCTCACCCGCCGGTGGGTGCTCTCGATCACCGGCGAGGAGAGCCTGCTCACGGGCCACCGCGTGCTCGGCCGTGCCGTGCGCCTGCGCACCCCGTACGTCAACGCGCTCTCGCTCCTGCAGCTGCGCGCACTGAAGGCGCTCCGCACCGACCCGGGCGGATCCGGGACGGAGCAGAACCAGCGGCTGCTCCTGCTCGCGGTCAACGGAGTCGCGGCGGGGCTGCAGAACACCGGCTGATCCCGGCTCGGAACGACGGAACCCCCGGCGGCCTCACGGCTGCCGGGGGTTCTCGTGCGTCTGCGGGCGCCTCCCGCCTGCGGAGCGGGTCGAGGCGCCGGGCGGATCAGGCCTGCGGGGCGGCGCCGGCCTCCTGAGCGGCCTTCGCCTCCTCGTACTGGCGGCGCACCTCGACCATGTCGAGGCCGCGGACCTGCTCGATCAGGTTGTCGAGCGCGGGGGCGGGCAGGGCGCCGGGCTGAGCCATCAGCGGGATGCCGTCGCGGTACACCACGAGGGTGGGGATGGAGGAGATGCCGTAGCTCGCGGCGAGCTGCTGCTGGTCCTCCGTGTCGACCTTCGCGAAGGTGATGTCGGCGTTCTTCTCGCTCGTGGCCTCGAAGACCGGAGCGAACTGCTTGCACGGGCCGCACCAGTCGGCCCAGAAGTCGATGAGGACGATGCCGTCGGCGATCGTCTGGTCGTGGGAGTCGAGGGTCATCGCAGTCGTAGCCATGGGGGATGCAACCGGGTGCCCCCGCGGCCTATTCCCGGGCGGGATCGAGGAGGTCGAGCAGCGACCTCGGACCGACCACGGCGGCCCCGAGCGCCTCGACGCGGGCGGCCAGTCCACGGTCGGCTGTCACGACGACCGCGGTCTCGAGCGCGCCGACCAGCTCGACGATCGCGTCGTCGCCCGAGCCGTCGGCCGCGTGGACCGTCAGCCGCTCCGTGAGAGCGCCCGCCTCCGGACGGGCGGCGCGCGCCACTCCCTCGAGCACCACGGCGATGCGCGGCCAGACCGTGTCGGCGTCGATCCCCAGGAGACGGCCGGGGACGCCGGCCTCCGCGAGGCGGGCCAGGGAGGCGAGGAGGCGCTCCGCGGCGCCGGCGCGGTCGCGCCACCAGCCGTCGGGGCGTGAGCCGACCACGTTGGCGGCGTCCACGACGAGCACTGGGATCGAGGAGCCGAGCGCGCGCAGGCCCGGCCAGGCCGCCCCGAAGCCCGGGTGCAGCGGCAGGGAGGCGACGTCCTCGGGGGCGACCCAGCGCAGCTCGGTGCTCTCGGCGTCGCTGATGCGGGGAGCGAAGTGCTCGCGGGACTCGGCCAGGACGGTGGAGTAGCTCCACGGTCCGATCACGACGACGCTGGAGAGCACGGGCAGGATCAGGTCGGCGGGGACGCCCGCCTCCTCCTCCGACTCCCGGAGGGCCGCCTCGAAGGCCGTCTCCTCGGGGTGACGGGCGCCGCCGGGCAGCCCCCAGGTGTCCCCGAAGTGGCTCCAGCTGACGCGGTGCTGGAGCAGGACGCGTCCCGACGGATCGCGCAGGAGGAGGCCGGCGGCGCCGAAGCGTCCCCAGAAGCGGCGTCCGTCGCCGATCTCGACCCAGCCGTCGCCGAGCGACGCGTCGAAGGGGTGGCGCGGGAGCACGGCGTCCGCGCCGGGGTCCTCGCTGGTCATGCCCTCCAGCCTCCCACACCGCGCCCGCCGCACCCGACCCCGACGGGCTGGCAGAATCGGACGATGCGCCGCTCGAGACCCCTCCGCCTCGCGACGCTCGCCTGGCTCGCGCTGATCGCCCTGATCACGCTGACGCCCGCGCCCTACCCGGCCGGGGAGCCCAACGCGCTGATCCGCGGGATCATCGCCTTCCTCGCCTCCACGCCGCTCACCGGCTGGTTCGACTTCGACGTGGCGGAGTTCACCGCGAACGTGCTGCTCTTCGTGCCGCTCGGTGCGCTGATCGCCGCGCAGCTGCCGGCGGGGCGCCGCCTGTGGGCCGCCGCCATCGGGCTCGGGGTGTCGGCGGCCGTCGAGACCGCGCAGCTGCTGTGGCTGCCGACCCGCGTCTCCGACGTGCAGGACCTGGTCTCGAACGGCAGCGGCTCTCTGATCGGCGCCCTGCTGACGATCGCGCTGCTCCGCTTCTCCCCCCGCCGCCGCTTTCGGAAGGACCGCACCGCCCATGCCCGCTGAGACCCTCGTCGTCCTCGACCGACCCTCCCTCGACGCCGAGGCGCACTCGCCGGGAGGACCCGCGCACCGCATCGATCCGAGCGGGCGCGGCGATCTGGACGTCACCGACCTCGGCTTCACCCGCGGCGACGGCGTGTTCGAGACGATCAACCTCGTCGACGGACGGCTGCAGGCGCTCGACGCGCACCTGGACCGCTTCGAGCGCTCGGCCCGGATGCTCGACCTGCCCCGGCCGGACCGGGCCGCCTGGCTCGAGGCGATCGGAGCGGCGGTGGCCGCGCACCCGCCCGTAGACGAGGCGATGGTGAAGACGATCCTGACCCGCGGCGTCGAGGGCGGCGGGCGGCCCACCGGCGTCGTCTTCGTGCAGACCAGCCCGGACTTCGGCCCGGCCCGCCGCGACGGCGTGCGCGTGGTGCTCCTGGACCGCGGGCTGCGCTCCGACGTGCAGTCGACGTCCCCCTGGCTGCTCGCCGGCGCGAAGACGCTCTCGTACGCGGTGAACCGTGCGGCCGCGCGGGAGGCCGCCCGGCGCGGTGCCGACGACGCCCTGTTCGTGTCGAGCGACGGCTACCTGCTCGAGGGGCCGACCTCGAACCTCGTGCTGCTGGCGGGCGGGGAGCTCGTGACTCCTCCGCCGAGCCTCGGGCTGCTGCCCGGCACCACGCAGGCCGACCTGTTCGCGCTCGCGCCGGGCCTCGGCCTCGGGACGGCGGTGCGTCCGCTGCGCGCGGGCGATCTGGAGGCGGCGGACGCGGCGTGGCTGGTCTCGAGCGCGCGCAACGCCGCTCCCGTCCGCGCCGTCGACGGGACCGACCGCCGCGTCGACGCCGACCTCTCGGCCCGGATCAACGCCGCGCTGCTCGCCCGCTGAGCGTCCGACCCTCCTCCGTGGGACGCCCCGCGCCGAGCGCGAACGGCGTCCCGGAGGAGAGAGGGCTCAGGAGAGGCCGTCGACGTCCGCGGGGCCGCGGCTGATCAGTCCGCCGCGGACGTGCTCGACGGTGGGGTCGAGCTGGACCGGATCGCGCTCGTCCGCCGCCTCGTCGTTGATCACGGCCGAGACGATGCCGCGCCAGTCGGTGCCCTCGGCCACGGCGTCCTCGGAGCCGACGCGGCGCGTGACGAACACGGCCTCCGACTCCTCGCCCGCGTGCGAGATGACGGCGAGGACGCCGACGGTGCGACCGCCCGGGTGCTCGATCCGCCACTCCTCGTGCCCGGACGGGACGAGCGAGAACTCCAGGCCCGCGTGCGGGAAGCCGGTGGGGCGCAGCTCGGACGGGGATCCGCTCTGCGGAGGCGCGCCGCGGGTGGGGACCCCGGTGCCCTCGCCGCTCGTCGTGCTCATGCCGACGTCGCCACGGGTTCGCCGGCTCCGGAGCTGTCGTTCGCCGCGACCATGCGGTCGTCGCCGCTCCGCAGCGCGGCGTCCGCTCCGGTGTAGATGCTGTCGTCTCGGTTCATGGGAACCTCCTTGTCGGCGGCCAGTGTAGGACCGCGGGGTGGGTGGCGAGCGGGCGCCGTTCGTAGACTGGGGGGATGCAGATCCCGGTGACCGGTGCCGTGCGGGTGGACGCGTGGCTCTGGGCGGTGCGCATCTACAAGACGCGCTCCGCCGCGACGACCGCTGCCCGGGCCGGCCACATCCGCGTCAACGGCGAGCGGGCCAAGGCGGCGCAGACTGTGCGGGTCGGCGACGAGGTCCGCGCCCGGATCGGCGGCTTCGACCGGGAGCTGATCGTCCGCGGACTCGTGGTCAAGCGGGTCGGTGCGCCGGTGGCCGCCGAGTGCATGGAGGACCGGACGCCCCCGCCGCCACCCCGGGAGTCCGCGCCGGGCGTGATCGTCCGTGACCGCGGAGCGGGCCGCCCGACGAAGCGCGACCGGCGCGACATCGTGCGGCTCCGCGGATTCTGACCGCGCGACCCGGCAGCGGCCTCAGGGGGCGAGCGTGCGCAGGCGCTCCAGGAGCCCCTCCGCCGCCTCGTCGAGGAACCGCTGCTGCAGCTCGTCGCCGACCTGGACGAGGGCGATGTCGGTGAACCCCGCCTCGATGTAGGGCACGAAGCTCTGGGCGAGCTCGTCGAGGTCGGGGCCGCAGGCGATCTGCTCGGCGACGTCCTCCGGGCGCACGAACTGGCTCGCTCCGGCGAAGCCGGCGGGGGTCGGCAGATCGGAGTTGACCGCCCAGCCGCCGGCGAACCAGCGGAACTGCTCGTGGGCCAGCGCCACTCCCTGCTCCTTGTCCGGCGCCCAGCAGATCGGGATCTGGCCGATCGTGCGCGAGGGGGCGGCGTCCGCACCGCGGACCGCGGACCACTGCGAGATCAGCTCGGCGTCGGGCTCGGTCGTGATGAGGTGGTCGCCGATCGGCGCGAAGCGGGCGATCGACTTCTCCCCCGAGACCGCCAGGCCGATCTCGACCGGCGTGTCCGGCAGGTCCCAGATGCGGGCGGAGTCGACGCGGAAGTACTCGCCCTCCCAGGTCACCAGCTCGCCGGTGTGCAGCTCGCGGATGAGGTGGACGGCCTCCTCGAGCATGTCCTGGCGCACGGCGACCGAGGGCCAGCCCTCGCCGACGACGTGCTCGTTGAGGTTCTCGCCCGAGCCGAGGCCGAGCGTGAAGCGGTCGTCGGAGAGGATCGCGAGCGTCGCGGCCTTCTGCGCCACCACGGCCGGGTGGTAGCGGATGGTCGGCGCGGTGACGTAGGTCGTGAGGTCGATGGTCGACGTGGCCTGCGCGACCGCTCCGAGCAGCGTCCAGGCGTAGGAGGCGTGCCCCTGCTCGGTCAGCCACGGCGAGTAGTGGTCGCTCGAGACCGCGAACTCGAAGCCGAGCCTCTCGGCGTCGACCGCGTAGCCCACCAGCTGCTTGGGTCCGCTCTGCTCGGTCATCAGGGTGTATCCGAATCGCACCATGGTCCGTCCTCGTTCCGCTCGTCGTGGGATGCCCGGGGGCACGTCCCATGGTGGGCGGGGCGCCGGATGCGCGCTAACCCCTTGCCCCGGTCGCGAGCGGCGGCTAGCGCGGCGTCAGACGAAGCGGATGCGGTTCTGCACGCGGGTGCGGACCTCGAACGACTCGCCGTACCCGCCGAGCCGCGGGTCGTCCGTGCCGGAGCGCAGCAGCTGCGGCAGCAGCGAGCGGCGGATGACGACGGCGCCCTGGTGCCTGCCGCGCTCGACCTGCTCGAACGGCTGCTCCAGCGCCTCGTCCGGCACGACCACGACGCTCGTCGAGAAGCGGACGCCCAGCTCGCGGCCGAGACGGCGCGCGGCCTTCGCGAGCGAGGCGATCGGCTTCTCGTCCTCGGCGATCCCGGGGCCCTCGAGCTCGCCCTTCCTCAGGCGGACCGGGTCGCCCCAGTCGGCGGAGGTCAGCGCGAGCAGGCCGGCCGGCCCGAGCACGAGGTGGTCGATCTTGAGCCCGCCGTCGCCGACCGCGACGTCGTTCCAGATCGTGTAGGCGATGCCGAGCGCGCCGACGAGCGCGGCCGTCGCCTCCTCGGCCTGAGCCTTCGCGAGCCAGGAGCGGACCTCGCGAGGAGCGGAGCGGACGATCGCCGGGTCGAAGGGGTCCTCGGTCTCGACGCCGCGGCCGAGCCACTCGCGCACCAGGCGCAGGTAGTACTCGCGCGCCGCGCCTCCCGGGTGACCGTAGGAGCGGGCGCGCACGGCCGAGGCGGTCTGCGGGCGCGGTGAGCCGGTGTACGGCGACTGCGGGGAGGACCTCCCGGGGGCGGGAGCGCCTCGGTCGTAGTCGCCGCGGGCGGAGGCGCTGCCGATCCGCTCCCAGGCGAGCTGCACCGCGTGGAACGACGCGGCGTCGCCTCCCGTGTCCGGATGGGTCTCGCGGAGGCGGAGCCGGTACGCCCGGCGGAGCTCGTCGTCGGACGCGGTGGCGGCGACGCCCAGCACCTCGTAGGGGGTGCGGGCGGCGTGGCTGTCGGGCATGTGCTTCCGGGAGGGTCGGGGCGGGGGGTTCCGAGTGTATCGACGCGGGCCGGGCGCCCGGTGGGAGCGCGCACCGCGTCGGCTCGGAACGCGCCGAGCGCCCAGCGGGGGAACGGGCGCCCGGCGGGGGTCAGTGCGCGAGCAGCTCGCGCACCCGCGGGATGACCTGCGTGCCGTAGAGCTCGATGTTGCGCATGATCGCCGGGTGCGGCAGCGTCCCGGCGCTGTACTTGAGGTCGAAGCGGTCGATGCCCAGGGCCTCGACCGTTCGCGCGATCTTCCGGGCGACCGTCTCGGGCGAGCCGAGGTGGATGGCGCCGTCGGGGCCGGCCTCCTCCTCGAAGCGCTCGCGGGTCATCGGGGACCAGCCGCGCTCGCGGCCGATGGCGTCCATCATCGCCTTGTGGTGCGGGAAGTACAGCTCGCGCGCCTCCTCGTCGGTGTCGGCGACGAAGCCGGGCGAGTGCACGGCGACCGGGAGGCGGGGCTGCTCGAGCTGGTCGAGCGCGCGGCCGAAGAGGTCGACGTAGGGGCGGAAGCGGGCCGGCGAGCCGCCGATGATCGCCAGGACGAGCGGGAAGCCGTACCGGGCGGCGCGGACGACCGACTCGGGGCTGCCGCCGACGCCGATCCAGGTGCGGAGGGTGCCGTTGTCGAGGGTCGGGTAGACGCTCTGCTCGGTGAGCGCGGGGCGGGTCGTGCCCTGCCAGGTGACCGGGCCGCCCTGGATCAGGGCGTGGAAGAGGTCGAGCTTCTCCTCGAAGAGGACCTCGTACTGCGCGAGGTCGTAGCCGAAGAGCGGGAAGGACTCGGTGAAGGAGCCGCGGCCGAGGATGACCTCGGCCCGGCCGCCGGAGAGTCCGTCGAGGGTGGCGAAGCGCTGGTAGACGCGCACCGGGTCGTCCGAGGAGAGGACCGTCACGGCGGAGCCGAGGTGGATGCGCTCGGTGCGGGCCGCGATGGCGGCGAGCACGACATCCGGTGCGCTCACGGCGAAGTCGGCGCGGTGGTGCTCGCCGATCCCGAAGAAGTCGATGCCGACCCGGTCGGCCAGGACTCCCTCCTCGACCACGTCGCGGAGGACCTGGCCGTGCGGCAGCGGGGCGCCGTCGGGGCCGGCGGTGACGTCGCCGAACGTGTCGACGCCGAACTTGACTTCATGCATACTCATGGACTTCTGCAACCTCCGGGGGTCGACGGCTATTCCTGCGGGCGGGGTCCGACGTCCCCGGGCAGGAGCGCGTCGGAAGAGACGATCCCCGCCTCGAGCGCCGGCTCGCGGTAGGCGCGCCCGAGCGAGGCGACGGTGTCGTGCGCGTTCAGGCCGCTCGGGTTCGGCAGCACCCAGAGCGGCGCGCCCGCCACGTCCTCCTCCTGCCTGCCCTGCACCGCCCTGCGGCGTCCGAACGCGATCCGGTAGGCGGTGATGCCGACGACCGCGACGGCCCGGGGCCGCACCCGCTCCACGGTGGCGACCAGCCGCTGAGCGCCCTCGCGCAGCTCCTCCGCGGTCAGCTCGTCGGCGCGGGCGGTCGCCCGGGAGGCGAGATTGGTGATGCCGACGCCGCGGGAGACGAGCTCCGCGCGGTCCGCGGCGCTCATCCCCTCGGACACGCGCGGCGCGCGCTCGAGGATCCCGGCCGCGACGAGCGCCGGGTAGAAGCGGTTGCCGGGGTGGGCGAAGTGCGCGCCGGTGGCGGCGGTCCACAGTCCCGGGTTGATGCCGACGAAGAGGAGCCGGACGTCGTCACCCAGCAGGTCCTCGACGGTGCGGTCCTGGAACGCTGCGAGCTCGGCGCGGGTGAACGGCATGCGACCATCCTGCCGCGGCGCAAGTCCTCTCGGCACGGGGTCGCCGGTGCCAGCATGGAGGCATGACGAACGCATCCCAGGACCACCCGATCCAGCACGGCAGCGACGACGCGCAGCTCGACGAGAAGCTGCGCGGCGTGCTGCTGCAGGTCGCCGGCGACGCCGAGCTGCGACCGGAGGAGGACGTCGAGACCCTGCTGCGCCAGCGCCTGCGCGACACGCGGATCTCGATCTCGGACGAGGCGATCCCGGGGCTCGCCAAGCGCATCCCCGGCCTCATGCAGCGCGGGGGCGGCGACGTGAACCCCGGGGCGCACTAGCCCCGAGGGACGGACGCGGGCCGAGCGGCCGCTCGGACCCGCGCCTGCCCGCGCTACTCGGGGACCGCCGGGCCCTTGCGGTGGTGGTCGAACACCAGGCTCGTGCGCGTCGAGGCCACCGCCGGGTTCGCCGAGAGGTTCGAGACCACGAAGTCCCGCACGTCGCTGGAGTCGCGGACCGCGACGTGGATGATGAAGTCCTCCGAGCCGCCGAGGAAGAACACCTGCACCACCTCGGGCAGCGCGCGGATCTCCTCCGCGAAGCGCGTGATCGCCTGGCGCTGGCCGACGCGGATGCTGACGCTGATCAGCGCCTGCAGGGTCAGGCCGAGCGCCGCCGGGTCGAGCTCGGCGGTGAAGCCGGTGATGACGCCGCGCTCGACGAGGCCCCGGACGCGTGCGACGCAGGTCGACGGGGCGATGCCGGCGCGCTCGGCGAGCCGGCTGTTGGGCGTCCGCGCGTCGGCGCGGAGGAGGCGCACCAGGGTCCGATCGACCGGATCCAGGTCGTCGAGGTCGTGCAGATCCTTCGGTGGCATGCGCCCGCTCCCTCACTCCGCCGACGAACCTTCGGCCCGTGCGGTGACTTCCGACCGATCCTGCGGAGTTCCTCCGCTCCGGGCACGATCTTCGCACGATGGGGGCAGAGCCGGTGCAGGATCGGCGCCCACCGCCCGCCCCGCGGGCCGCAGCGAAGGAGCCGCCGTGCGCGTCGGGATCCCCACCGAGATCAAGAACAACGAGAACCGGGTCGCCGCCACTCCGGCCGGCGTCCACGAGCTGGTGCGCCGCGGCCACGAGGTCCTCGTCGAGGCCGGCGCGGGCCTGGGCTCGCGCGTGTCGGACGACGACTTCCGCCGCGCCGGCGCCCTCGTCGTCGACGGGCCCGACGAGGTCTGGGGCGAGTCCGAGCTGGTCCTCAAGGTCAAGGAGCCGATCGAGGCCGAGTACCCGCGGATGCACCGCGACCAGGTGCTCTTCACCTACCTCCACCTCGCCGCCTCCCGCCCGTGCACCGATGCGCTGCTCGCGGCGGGGACGACCTCCATCGCCTACGAGACGGTCCAGCTGGACGACCGGCGGCTGCCGCTGCTCTCGCCGATGAGCGAGGTCGCCGGGCGCCTGTCGATCACGGTCGGCGCCTACCACCTCATGAGTGCCGTCGGCGGACGGGGCACGCTGCTCGGCGGGGTCCCCGGCACTCCGAAGGCGAAGGTCGTCGTGATCGGCGGCGGCACGGCCGGCGAGCACGCCGCGGCGAACGCCCTCGGCATGGGGGCCGACGTCACGATCGTCGACCTCTCGCTCCCCCGCCTCGCGCAGCTCGAGAACCGCTTCCAGGGCGCGATCCAGACCCGCGCCTCCTCGGCCTACGAGATCGCCGCGCAGCTGGCCGACGCCGACCTCGTGATCGGATCCGTCCTCATCCCGGGCGCCAAGGCGCCCAAGCTGGTGACCGACGAGATGGTCGCCACGATGAAGCCGGGCTCGGTGCTGGTCGACATCGCGATCGACCAGGGCGGCTGCTTCGAGGGCTCGCGTCCGACCACGCACGACGACCCGGTGTTCCCCGTGCACCGGAGCGTCTACTACTGCGTCGCGAACATGCCCGGCGCCGTCCCCGAGACCTCGACCCGCGCGCTCACCAACGCGACGCTCCCCTACGCGCTCGCGCTGGCCGACCGCGGGTGGCGGGCCGCCCTGGCCGCCGACCCGGCGCTCGCCCGCGGCCTGAGCACCCACGACGGCCGGGTGACGAACACCGCCGTCGCCGCGGCCTTCGACCTCCCGGCCGTGCCGGTGGAGTCGCTGCTGCTCTAGGCGCCCGCGGGCGCGAGGCCGAGCCCCCCGAGGATCTCGGCGATCTCCTCCTCCGGAGCGCCGCCCACGTCGACCGTGACGTGGAGCTCGTCGTCACCGAGGGGCTCGAGCGCCTCGAACTGCGAGTCGAGCAGCGTGGTCGGCATGAAGTGGCCGACCCGCGAGGCGAGCCGCCCGGCGATCCGGTCCCTCGATCCCGCGAGGTGCGCGAAGACGAGGTCGTCGCGGCGGAGGACGTCGCGGTAGCGGCGGCGCAGGGCCGAGCAGGTCACGACGACCGAGCCGCCCGCGGCGATCCGCTGGTCCACCACGCGGGCGATCTCGGCCAGCCAGGGCGCCCGGTCCTCGTCGGTCAGCGGGATGCCGGCGTGCATCTTGTCGACATTCGCCTGCGGGTGCAGGTCGTCCCCCTCGAGGAACTCCCAGCCCAGTCGGCGCGCCAGGAGCGACGCGACGGTCGACTTGCCGCTGCCGGAGACGCCCATGACGACGACGGCGCGGACGGGGACGGTGGGAAGAGCGGTCATCAGATACCTCCTACGAAGAGACCGATCAGGAGGACCCCGGCGAGCCCGGTCACCGAGACCAGGCACTCCATCACGGTCCAGGTCTTGAGCGTCTGGCCGATGCTGAGCCCGAGGTACTCCTTCACCAGCCAGAACCCGGCGTCGTTGACGTGCGACAGGAACACCGAGCCGGCGCCGATCGCGAGCACCATGAGGGCGACCATCGGCCCGTCCATGGTCTCGGTCAGCGGCTGGAGGATCCCTGCGGCGGTCACGGTGGCGACGGTCGCGGAGCCGGTGGCGACGCGGATCACGACGGCCACGAGCCAGGCGAGCAGCAGCGCCGAGGCGCCGCTCCCCTCCGCGAGCTGGGCGACCACCCCGCCGATCCCGGTGTCGACGAGGACCTGCTTGAAACCGCCGCCCGCGCCGACGATGAGCAGGATGCCCGCGATCGGCGGCAGCGAGCTCGAGAGCGAGGCCTGCAGCTCGGTGCGGTTCATCCGGCCGCCGCGGCCGAGCAGGACCAGACCGGCCAGGAGCGCGGTCCCCAGCGCGATGGTCGGCGTGCCGAGGAAGTCGAGGGCGCCCTTCCAGGCGTCCGTGGAGCCCGGGGCCGCGATGTCGGCGATCGCCTTGCCCAGCATCAGCACGACCGGCAGCAGGATGCTCGCGACGGCGGCGGCGAAGCCCGGGCGGTGCTCGCGCGTCTCGCCCGCGCCCTCGCCGAAGAGCGGCGGCGTCTCCACCGGCGCCCAGCGGGCGGCGACCCGGCCGAAGAGCGGGCCGGCGACGACGACGGTGGGGATCGCGACCAGGACGCCGAACGCGAGGGTCACGCCGAGGTTCGCGCCGAGCGCGTCGATCGCGACCAGCGGTCCGGGGTGGGGCGGGACGAGGCCGTGCATCACCGAGAGGCCGGCGAGCGTCGGGATCGCCACCTTCATCAGCGGCAGACCGCTCCGGCGGGCGACCAGGATCACGACCGGGATCAGCAGCACGAGCCCGACCTCGAAGAACATCGGCAGCCCGATCAGCGCGCCGACGAAGCCCATCATCCACGGCAGCGCGCGAGTGCTCGAGCGGGCGATGAGGGTGTCCACGATGCGGTCCGCGCCGCCCGAGTCGGCGAGGAGCTTGCCGTACATCGCGCCGAGGCCGATGAGGATGCCGACGCCGCCCATGGTGTTGCCGAACCCCAGCGCGAAGCTGGCGACCGCGTCCGCCGCCGCCAGCCCCGCGATCAGGCCCGTCGTCAGCGCTCCGATCAGCAGGGAGACGAAGGGGTGCAGCTTCAGCCAGGTGATCAGCACGACGATCACGCCGATGCCGACGACGGCGGCGAGGATCAGCTGCCCCTGCCCGGCGGTGGTGGCGGGGGCGTCCCCGGCGGCGGCGCGGAGGGCGGGGAGGAGGGTCGGTGTCATGAGCGTCCTTGGTCGAGCCGACGGCCAGCGGCCGGCTTTTGTCCGACATAACCTGCGTGTGTCCCGATCATGCCCGAAGATCGGCCGGGGCGCGACTCCGGCGATGGCAGGATGACCGCATGCCCGCGCCGACGCCCTCGCTGCACCACTCGGTGCTGGACGAGCTCGGCTCGCAGATCGTGCGCGGCGAGCTCGCGCCGGGCACCACCTTCAGCGCCGACGAGCGTGCGGAGCGGCGCGGGGTCTCCCGCTCGGTGATGCGGGAGGCGGTGCGCGTCCTCGAGACGCTCGGGCTCGTGACGTCCCGCCGCCGCGCGGGGACGCGGGTCCAGCCTCCGGAGTGCTGGAACGCCCTGGACACGCGGGTCGTCGCATGGGGACTGGACGGCCCGGACCGGCGGCGCCAGCTGCACCAGCTCAGCGAGCTCCGCCTCGGGGTGGAGCCGCTCGCCGCCCGGCTCGCCGCGGCGAACGCGACCGAGGAGCAGCGGCGGGCGCTCACGGAGGCGGGCGACGCCCTCTCCACCCACTCCCGCGCAGCCGACCAGTCCGCCTACCTCGCCGCCGACACCGCCTTCCACCGCTCCCTCCTGGCCGCGTCCGGCAACCGGATGCTCGCGCAGCTGGGCGATCTGGTCGCCGAGGTCCTCGCCGGCCGCACCCGCAATGCGCTCATGCCGCGCGAGGCCGACTCCACCGCGGTGCGGCTGCACCGGGCGGTGGCCGCCGCCGTCGCCTCGGGCGACGCGGACGCTGCGGAGGCCGCGATGCGGGCGATCGTCGAGGAGTCGGACCGGGCGGTGCAGGAGAGCTGACGGGGTTGCACGCCCGCAGCGCCGCGCGCACAGTGGAGCGCATGGTCGAGGGATACACGTCCGCGCAGGTGCGGGCCGCCGAGGCTCCGCACCTGGCCCGGCGGGAGCCGCTGATGCAGCGCGCCGCCGACGGCCTCGCCCGCGAGCTGCGTCTCGTGCTCGCCGGGCGCTCCGACCGCTCCCGTCCGGCCTCGGTGCTCGTCCTGGTCGGTCCGGGCGACAACGGCGGTGACGCGCTCTACGCGGCCGCCGAGCTCTCCTCCTCCGGAACCGACGTCGTCCTCGTCCTCACGGCCGAGCGGGTGCACCGCCGGGGCCTCGCCGTGGCGCTCGACGAGGGCTGCGGGCAGGTGCCGGCCGACGACGCGCCCGGCCTCGCCGCGGCGGTGGCGCGGGCGAATGTCCTGGTCGACGGGATCCTCGGCATCGGAGCGACGGAGCCCGCGCTGCGGGGGCGGCCGCGCGTCGTCGTCGAGGCGGTGCTCGACGCGCTGGAGCGGCGGGCCGAGCGCCCGGTGGTCGTCGCGGTCGACCTGCCGAGCGGCATCCATCCCGACGACGGGTCGGTCCCCGATCCCACCGTGCTGCGCGCCGATGTGACGGTCGCCTTCGGCGCGATCAAGGCCGGTCTGCTGCTGCCTCCGGGCGACTCCTACGCGGGCCGTCTGCGCCTGGTCGACATCGGCCTCGGCCCGGACCTGGCCGGAGTGGAGCCCGCGGTCCGCGAGTGAGTGAGCGGCTCAGGAGGGAGCGAGGAGGTGCGCCTTCTCGGGGTGCTGCTCGAACCACTGCCCGACGTACCAGCACATCGGCACGACGCTCCGCCCGCCGGCGGCCTCGATGTCGTCGACGGCGAAGGAGACCAGCTCTCCTGCGAGCCCGCGGCCTCGGAAGGGCGGGGTCGTGAAGGAGCGGACGAGGGAGACGCTGCCGGGCGCCTCGCGGTAGTCGAGGACGCCCACCAAGGCGCCGTCGAGGTGGAGCTCGTAGCGCGACGCGTCGTCCGCCCGGCGGAAGTCCTTGGCCATGCCTCCAGAGTAGGACGGCCCGGACGGATCAGGCCTCGTCGCCGAGCATCTCGCCGTCGACGTAGAGCCAGCGACCGTCCTCGCGCAGGAAGCGGCTGCGCTCGTGCACGAGGCCTGGGCCGGCGGGCGAGCGGTAGGAGGCGCGGAACTCGACCAGGCCCTCCTCGTCGCCCTCCCCGCCGAACGAGGTGTCGACGATCTGGAGCCGGCGCCACTGGAGGTCGGGATCGAGGTCGATGCGGCGCGGCCGGGTCGAGGGGTGCCAGCTCGCGAGCAGGTAGGGAGCGCTGCCGAGGACGTTCGCGCTGTAGCGGCTGCGCATCAGGCGCTCCGCCGTCGGCGAGGGCTCCTCGCCGAGGTGGGCGGGGCGGCAGCAGTCGGCGTAGTGGCGGCGGCTTCCGCAGGGGCAGGAGTCGGCGGGGTGCATCCGGCCAGTGTGGCAGGCGATGCGGCGCCCCCGGCCCGGCGCGGCTCCGGCGAGCGCCGCGACTCCCCGGGCCGTCCAGGTGTGCATCCCCTCCACATCCGCTCCGCCGCCTTGAGGGTGCCGCCGGATCCCGGCAACGTGGCCCCCTCATCGACCACGGACGGAAGGAACGACCCGATGCTCACGCTCACCGACAACGCCAGCACCGTCGTCAAGACCATCACCGGGCAGACCGAGACCCCCGTCGAGGGAGGCCTGCGCATCAGCGGCACCGATCTCGACGCCCGCAACTTCGCTGTCGCGGTCGCCGCGGCCCCCGAGACGACGGACGCCGTCGTGGAGCAGGACGGAGCGCGCGTGTTCCTCGACGTCGCCGCCTCCGTCGCTCTCGGCGACAAGGTCCTCGACGCGCAGGTGGACGAGGGCGGCTCCGTCAGCTTCGGGATCGCTCCCCAGGACTGACCCCGTCGACATCGGAGGCCGCCTCCACCGCAGTGCGGGAGGGCGGCCTCCGTCGTCCCAGGATCAGGAGAGGATGTCGCGGGTGGTGAAGCGGCCGATCGCGAGGGACCCGAACACGGCGACGTAGGCGAGCTGGAGCAGCGCGTTCTCGCCGAAGGAGCTCCACGCGATCGGGTCGCGCAGGAGGTCGGCGAAGTCGAACCACCGGTCGGTCAGCAGGAACGGGTGGAGGGCGTCCAGCTGCGAGAGCGAGCCGACGATCTGCGCCGCGATGGAGACGACGACGGTGGCCGCCATGGCGCCGACCGGCACATCGGTCAGCGTCGAGATGAAGAGGCCGATCGCCGAGAGCCCGACCAGCGAGAGCGCCGCGTACACGGCGATCGCCAGGGCCCGGCCGATCGCGTCGGCGAGCGGGACGGTGCTGCCGGAGAGCAGCGTCACCGGTCCCGCCGGGAAGAGCGCCAGGCCGATCAGGATCCCGACCACCATGACGGTGAGTGCTGCGGCGAGGCAGAAGGCGAGGGAGGCGGCGAACTTCACCGCGAGCAGCCGCACGCGGCCGACGGGGCTGACCAGCAGGTAGCGCAGCGTCCCGAGCGAGGCCTCGCCCGCGATCGCGTCGCCGGCGACGACCCCGACCGTGAGCGGGAGGAACAGCGGGACGGCGACCGTGATGGCCGCGAAGCCGGTGAAGAGGCCGTTGCCGGCGATCGCGCCCACGAAGGAGGGCCCGCCTCCGTCGCCGCCCGAGAGCCGCACCGCGACGGCGAGCAGGATCGGGATGGCGGCCAGGGCCGCGAGCAGCGCCCAGGTGCGGCGCCGGCGGAAGAGCAGGGCGAGCTCGGAGGCGAGCAGGGACCCGATCCCTGCTCGGCGGACGGTCGCGTCAGCGCTCGACATCGAAGCCCTCCCCGGTCAGCTCGACGAAGCGCTCCTCGAGCGAGGGGCGGCGGACGGCGAACCCGCGGACGCGGACGTCGGCCCGCACGAGGTCGGCCACCAGCGTCTCGGCCGCGAGCCCGGGCGGCAGAGCGGCGACGACCAGCGGCGGATCGGCGGGGTGCGGGCCCGGCGCGGTGCGCGGCTCCAGACCCCGGGTGTGCAGGGCCACGATCGCGCGCTCGCGGTCGGGCGTCAGCAGCTCGACCGAGGCGGCGTCCCCGCGCAGCTCGTCGAGCCCGCCCTGGGCGACGAGGCGCCCGGTACGCATGACGGCGGCGTGGGTGCAGAGCTGCTCGATCTCGGCGAGGAGGTGGCTGGAGACGAGGACGGTCGTGCCGTCCTGGTTCAGTCCGCGCACGAGAGCGCGGACCTCGCGGGTGCCCTGCGGATCGAGGCCGTTCGTGGGCTCGTCCAGCACGATCAGGTCGCGCGGCGAGAGCAGGGCGACCGCGATGCCGAGCCGCTGCTTCATGCCCAGGGAGTAGGAGCCGACCTTCTTGCGCGCCGCGGCCGAGAGACCGACGCGGGCGAGGGCCTCCTTCGCACGGGTGTCGCGGGTGCGGGACGAGGTGCCCGCCTCCGCGGCGTCGAAGCGCCGGAGGTTGGCCGCTCCGGAGAGGAACGGGTAGAAGCCCGGCCCCTCGACCAGCGCCCCCACCCGGGGCAGGACCTCGGCCGCGCGCCGGGGCATGGCCTGCCCGAGGACGGTGATGCTGCCCGCGGTCGGCGCGGCGAGGGCGAGCAGCATCCGGATCGTCGTGGTCTTGCCCGAGCCGTTCGGGCCGAGGAAGCCGAAGACGGCGCCGCGGGGAACGGCGAGGTCGAGACCGGAGACCGCCTCCTGGCGCCCGAAGCGTTTGGTGAGGCCCCGCGTCTCGACTGCGAGCTCGCCCGCCGTCACCGAGCGGAGGCCGCGTCGCGGAGCGTCTCGGCCGGGACCGCTCCGGCGAGGACGCGTCCGTCGTCGGTGACGAGGACGGTCAGCAGGGCGGAGGAGAGGATGCGGCCGCCGTCGACCGGCGTGGTGACAGCGTCGAGCGAGGAGAGCGCGTCGGCGTCACCGGCGGGCAGCTCGACGACGCTCGTCCAGCCGGAGCCCGTGGTGACGACGTCGGAGTGCTCGGCCGTGCCCGCGGCGGGCGCGTCGGAGGAGTCCGCCGCGTCGTCGACCGGAGCGGCCTGCTCCGTCACCTCGGCGCCGGCCGGGGGCGTGAAGGAGAAGAGGGACGCGTCGGGCGTCGAGAAGTCGATGCTCGTGTACGCGACGCTGAACGCGGGCGCGGTGCCCCCGCGGGCGGTCACGGCTACCCCGAGCGGGAGGCCCGTCTCGCCGTCGACCGAGACGGTCACGGAGCCCACGAGGGTGCCGCCGTCGCGGGGCGTGAGCACGAGCTCGTACGCGTCGCGCCCGGCGACGCTGACGTCCGAGCCGACCGCGACCGTGGTCGTCGGGTCGATCGCGGCGAGCAGCTGCTCGGCGGCGGACGACGGCGTGACGACCTGATCGCCCGGCGAGGCCTCGGGGGCTCCGCCCGCGGGAGGCACGAGGTGGGTGGCGGTGTTCGCGCTCGAGTCGTAGATCCAGACTCCGTCGGTCGTCGAGGCGACGACGTCGCGCTCGGCCAGCCGGTCGAGCACCTGGAGGCGCGCGCCCTTCTCGGCGTCGACGTACACGCGCGCCTGGTGCGAGCCCGTGGCGAGCTCGACGAGGGAGTCGGCAGGGTCGGCGGACGCCGAGCCGGCCGAGCCGCCGAGCGCCGAGAGGTCGGGCAGGCCGAGGTCCGAGGTCTGCCGGATCTCGCCGGAGAACGCCGTGGTGTCGCTCTCGGCGACGAAGGCGAGGAGGTCGGCGGCGGACTTCTCGGGGAGGTCTCCCGCGGCGCTCGCCGAGAGGGGGAGGGCGACGGCCGCGGCGACGACGACCGCGGGGACGACGGCGACGGGCGTCCAGCGCTTCCAGTCAATGCTCATGCCGGGAACGCTACGCCTCGAACCTCCGCGGCGGGCCCGGAACGTCCCGGTCCACAGCCTTCCGGAAGGGGGTGCGGCCGGGGATCGCGGCCGGGATGATCAGGGCATGGACCTCCCGTTCGCGCTCCCCGTCGCCCCGATGCTCGCCAAGGCCGTTCCTGCGGTGCCGGAGCAGACCGCCATCGCGGGCGGATACTCCTACGAGCCGAAGTGGGACGGGTTCCGCGCGATCGTCTCGGTCTCCGGCGGCGAGTGCGAGATCGGGAGCCGCGGCTCCAAGCCGCTGACCCGGTACTTCCCCGAGCTCGTCGAGGCCTTCCTCCGGCTGCTCCCCGACGGCTGCGTGCTCGACGGCGAGATCGTCCTGGCGACCGGCGAGCCGGGTGCCCAGCGGCTCGACTGGGACCTGCTCTCGCAGCGCATCCATCCGGCCGCGAGCCGCGTGAGGATGCTGGCGGAGACCACCCCGGCGATGCTCGTCGCCTTCGACCTGCTCGCCGTGGACGGGCGCAGCATGCTCGAGGAGCCGTACTCGGCGCGGCGGGAGGCGCTCGCCGCGGTGATGGCCGGCGTCCCGCATCCGCTGCACCTCGGCCGCGCCACCGACGACGAGGCCCTGGCGCGCGACTGGCTGGAGCGCTTCGAGGGCGCAGGACTGGACGGCGTCGTGGCGAAGCCCCTGGCCGCGCCCTACTCCCCCGGGAAGCGCGCCGTGCTCAAGGTCAAGCACCACCGCACGGCCGACGTGATCGCGATCGGGTACCGCGAGCACGCCTCCAAGCCGGGCGTGGGCTCGATCCTGCTCGGCCTGCACGGCGACGACGGAGAGGTCCGCCAGGTCGGCGGGGCCTCGGCCTTCAGCGACGAGCGTCGCGTGCAGCTGCTGGAGGAGCTCGCACCCGCGGTCGAGCGCGACGCGGGGGGAGCGCCGGTGCGCGGCGAGGGCGAGCGGAGCCGGTTCTCGAGCGGCCGCGACACCTCCTTCGTGCGTCTGCGTCCCGAGCTCGTGCTCGAGGTCCGCTACGACCAGCGCGAGGGCGACCGCTTCCGGCACACCGTGCAGTTCGAGCGCTGGCGCCCGGACCGCGACGCCGCCTCCTGCACCATGGAGCAGCTGGAGCAGCCGACCGCGTACGACCTCGGCGACGTCCTCGGCTAGGCCTTCTTCGCGCGGCTGGGCTGCACGCGGGGCGGCTCGCCCGGCATCTTGGGGAAGTCGGGCGGGAACGGCAGCTCGCCGAGGCCGGCGGCGACATCGCGCTCCCACCAGCCGAGCAGGGCGTCGAGGTGACCGGGGGCGTCGTGCATCCGGGCCCACGGATCACCGCGCTCGGCGAGGCGCGCCGGGACCGTGCGGATCGTGAAGGCCCGCGGGTCGACGCCGTCGAGCTCGTCCCAGTCCAGCGGAGTGGAGACGGGAGCGTGCGCGAGCGGCCGCGGGCTGTAGGCACCGGCGATCGTCCGGTCGCGGTTGGCCTGGTTGAAGTCGACGAAGATCCGCTCGCCGCGCTCCTCCTTCCACCACGCCGTCGTGACCTTCTCGGGCATCCGCCGCTCCAGCTCGCGCGCCGCGGCGATCACCGCGTGGCGGACGTCGAGGAACTCGTGCTCGGCGACGATCGGCGCGAAGACGTGCAGGCCGCGGTTGCCGGACGTCTTCACGAACGGGTCGAGGCCGGCCTCCCGCAGGACCTCCCGCAGCGCGTGCGCGGCGACGACCGCGTCGGCGACGTCGGTGCCGGGCTGCGGGTCGAGGTCGATCCGGAGCTGGTCGGGCAGGTCGGGCGCATCGGCGCGGGACGCCCACGGGTGGAAGACGACGGTGTTCATCTGCGCCGCCCAGACGGCGGCCGCGGGCTCGTCGATCACGAGCTGCGGATGCACCCGCCCGCTCGGGTACGTCACCGGGACGGACCGGACGTACTCGGGCGCGCCCTTGGGCGGGTTCTTCGAGAAGAACTGCTCGCCCTCGATCCCGGAGGAGAACCGCTGCAGCGAGACGGGGCGGCCGCCGTTCGCCGCGACGAACGGCTCGCCGACGGCGATCAGGTACTCCGCGACCTCGCGCTTGGTGATGCCCGGCTCCGGGAAGAGCACGCGCTCGGGGCTCGAGATCCGCACCTCCCGGTCGCCGTGCGGTCCGGGGACGGTGAGGACGACGGCGTCGCTGCTGGGCATCTGCTGAGGCTAGCCCGCGGCGCCGCCCGGCGACAGGGGTCCGCCGGGGCGCCGCCGCAGCCGGATCGGGCCCTTCGCCCGCGAGGGGTCGACGACCTGTCCGCCCTGCACGATGTCGATCTCGCCCCGGTCGACCAGGCGGCGCGCGGCCCGGCGCACGGGCTCCATCAGCGGCCGCCACTCCTCGCCGCCGACCCGGCGCGCGACCTCGGATGGGCACGCCGTCGACGACGCCGCTCGCGCGAGCAGGACGGTGCGGATCTCCTCCTCGAGGCGCGCCTCCTCCGGTCCGACTCCGCGACGGCGGCAGGCGTCCGAGCAGTAGCGGACGTCCTCCCAGTCCCGTGCCCACTTCGCGCGCCACTCGATCTCGCGACCGCAGGAGGCGCAGGTCTTGCTCTCGGGGTGCGCGGTGGACGTGCGCTGACGGTGGGCCATGCCCTCGAGTCTGCGCGCAGACCGCGGCCGCGGCGACGGGTTGCGCTGAGGGCGAGCGACGGGTGCGCGGGCTCCGGCGCCGAGGACGGGCACCCGATGCGGCGTGATCGGGAACAGGGAGCGGCGGATCGGCGTTCCCCGAGGTGGCGGCGTCATACTCCGCAATAGGGCGGCCCTCCCCCGGTCGGTGCGCCAGTCTGGAGGAGCCGTGCTGCGGCGCGACGGCGGGCCACCACCCCGTGCCGCACCCTCGATCGATCAGGAGTCTCCGATGAGCCGCGAGAACCTCGCCACCACCCCGGACCGCGAGCCGGAGCACCGCGCCTTCGCCGGACTATCCCCGGAGGACTTCAAGCTCGCGTTCCGCAACCACGCCGCCGGAGTCGCGCTGATCACCGCCGACCCGGGCACCGGCCCGGTCGCCCTGACCGCGACCTCCGTCTTCTCGGTGAGCGCCGAGCCGCCGCTGTTCGTCTTCTCGCTCTCGTCCGCCTCGTCCAGCTCTCCGGCCATCCAGGCGTCCGAGACGCTGGTCGTGCACCTGCTCGGGGCGGAGCAGCTCGACCTGGCGCGTCTGGGCTCGACCAGCGGCATCGACCGCTTCGCCGACACGTCGCTCTGGTCGCGGCTGCCCACGGGCGAGCCGTTCTTCCCGGGCGCCGCCGCCTGGATCCGCGGCACGGTGATCAACCGCATGGAGGCGGGATCGTCCACGATCGTCGCCGTGCACGCCCTCGAGGCCCACGTGCCCGAGGACTCCGAGACCACGGCGCCGCTCGTCTACCACAACCGCACCTGGCACCACCTCGGCGAGCACTCGCGCCTGAGCTGAGCTCCGCGCGCGATCCGAAGAAGGCGCTTCAGTCCTCCGACCCGGTCGCCACCGTCCGGCCCGGCGTGCTCGACCACTGCGACCAGGAGCCCGGGTAGAGCGCCGGCGCGAAGCCCGCGAGAGTGAGCGCGACGACGTCGACCGCGGCCGAGACGCCGCTGCCGCAGTACACGCCGACGGGGGCGTGCTCCCGCACGCCGAGCGCCTCGAATCCGGCGCGCAGGTCGGAGGCGGGCCGGAACCGCCCCTCGGAGTCGAGCGCCGCGGACGCGGGAGCGTTCCGAGCGCCGGGGATGTGGCCCGCCCGCGGGTCGATCGGCTCGACCTCGCCGCGGTACCGCTCAGGGGCGCGGGCGTCGAGCAGGACGCCCGCCGAGGGCAGCGCCGCCGCCTCGTCGATGTCCAGCACCGGGAGCCGACCATAGGCCAGCTCGACGTCGCCCCGCTCGCGCGGGACGTCGCCCGTCTCGAGCTCCCGCCCCGAGCGGATCCAGCCGGCGAGCGACCCGTCGAGCAGGCGGACGTCCTCCACTCCCGTCGCCCGCAGCAGCCACCAGGCCCGTGCGGCCGGGACGCTCTGCGCGTCGTCGTACACGACGACGGACCGGCCCCGGCGGAGCCCCCAGCCG
The DNA here is from genome assembly GCF_002932515.1 of Rathayibacter sp. AY1D5. Taxonomy (NCBI): domain Bacteria; kingdom Bacillati; phylum Actinomycetota; class Actinomycetes; order Micrococcales; family Microbacteriaceae; genus Rathayibacter; species Rathayibacter sp. AY1D5. Next base: position 36,695 of record NZ_PSVU01000003.1, on the reverse strand, counting down.
CGCGCCGCCTCCTGCAGCACCTCGATCGGAGGCAGCGGGTGGCGCCCCTCCTCCGGCTCGCCGTGGGCGGCCAGCTCGTGATCGAGGTCGACGTGCACCGCGCCGGGCAGGTGGCCCGCGAGGTACTCCGGGCGGCCGTCGGGCCGGTCGAGGCGCCAGCGCACGTCGAGGACGAGCGGCGGCTCAGTGGAGGCCATCAGCTCGGCGAGCTCGTCAGGGGTGACCAGCAGGCTCTCGCGGCTGGAGGGGGTCGTCGGGGTCATGGCGTCCTTCCGATCCGCGTCGTCGGCGGAGTCCTGCCCCAGCATGCCGGGTCGCCCGGCGGCGCGGGAGCTCGCGCGGCAGCGGAGCATCAGTGCGCAAGGCGCCTTGTCGATGGTCGTCCGCCGGAGAGCCCCTCGCGCAGGCGGGTCGTGTTCACCACTCGAGACCCGCGGGCGCGGCCCGGAGGCCTGCAGGGGACCGCTCGGGCCTGAGAGAGGAGGGCGAGGCTCTCGACGTCGGAGGACCGCCGAAGGCCCGCCCCTCCGGCAGGGGCGGACCTTCGCTGCCTTCAGTTGGACTCGCAGGCGAACCCGTCGTCGTCCCTGTCGAGCTCTGCGACATCGCCGTAGTACGGGTAGTACAGGTCGAAGTACCGCTGAGCTGAGGCCTGGTCCGGGAAGTCGTCGCAGTTCACAGCGTCGCCGGGATAAGCAGGTCGTCCCGGGCCGGGCGCCGGCGCCGGCGCCGCGGCCTGCGTGCTCGCCCAGAGTGCGCGGCCCTGCGGCGAGTAGATCACCAGGTTGCCGTCGTTCTGCATGACCATCCGGGAGCCCGGGCTGCCCGCTGTGCCGGACTGCCAGCGCGCTCCGCCGGAGCCCGCGTAGACCACGGCGTTGCCGTCGGACTGCATCTCGAGCCGGTTGCCGCCTCCGGACGTGCCGGCCGCCCAGCGGGCCGAGCCGCGCGAGTACACGACGAGGTTGCCGTCGCCCTGCATGACCGCCTCGCTCCCTCCGTCTGAGGAGCGCAGCAGCTGTCCGGACGTGAGCCGGCTCCCGGAGGAGAGGGTGTCCCGGACGGCGGGCGCGGGCGGCGCCGGAGGGGTGTCGCTCGCCCACAGCGCGCGGCCCGAGGCGGAGTAGACGACCAGGTTGCCGTCGTTCTGCATCTGCAGGCGGGATCCCGGGTTGCCCGCCGTACCCGAGGCCCAGAGGGGTCGGCCCGAGGCGGAGGTGACCACGGCGTTGCCGTCGGACTGCATCGAGAGCGTCTCGCCCTCGCCCTGGGTGCCGGCGCCCCAGCGGACGTCCCCCCGCGAGTAGACCGCGAGATTGCCGTCGCCCTGCAGGGAGGCGCGCGACCGGCCGTCCGGCGAGGTGAGCTGCTGTCCCCGGCTGAGCCGCGAGCCGGAGGAGAGGACGTCGCGGATCTCGGGCGCGCGCGAGGTCGAGCTCGCCCAGAGCGGCCGTCCGGAGGCGGCGGTGATCACCAGGTTGCCGTCGTTCTGCATCCGCATCCGCGCGCCCGGGTTCCCGGGCGTTCCCGCCTGCCAGCGCACGCCGGACCCGGGGGCCGAGACCACCGCGTTCCCGTCGGTCTGCATCGCGAGGCGGTTGCCCGCTCCGGAGGTGACGGAGCTCCAGCGCGGCGATCCGTCCACGTAGACGACGAGATTGCCGTCGCTCTGCATCACGGCGCGCGAGCGGCCGTCCGAGGCGGTCAGCTGCTGTCCCGGAGAGAGCTCGCGCCCGCTGTCGAGGACGTCGGCGATCGGCTCCGGCTCGGGCTCCTGCTCGTCGGCCGAGGACCAGGCCGTGTCCCCGTTCGGGCGGACGAGCACGAGCTGCCCGTCGTCCTGGATGAGGGCGAGCGCGCCGGTCTCTCCCGCGGTTCCGGACGCCCAGACGGGCGTGCCGGAGCCGGTCACGACGACGAGGTTGCCGTCCTCCTGCATCCGCACCGTGGTCGCACCGGTGCCCTGGGTCCTGGTGCTCCAGACGGGGCGGCGCCCGGCGTCGTAGATCACGGCGTTGCCGTCCGCCTGCATCTCGAAGCTCGCGGAGTCTCCGTTCGAGAAGATGCGCTCTCCCGCGTCGAGCGAGTCGCCGCCGAGGAGGGCGTTCGTGTAGGTCTGCGATCCGCGCGCCTCTGCGGGCGGAGTCTCCCCCGGGACGAAGGCGGTCGGAGTCTCGGCGACGGCCTGCGTCGCGAGGGCGGACGGCGCCAGAGCGGCGGAACCGCCCGCGGCGAGCAGGCAGGCGAGGGTCATCGCCGCGAGGCGATGAGGAGGTCGTGGCACGGAGAGCCCTTTCGGAGTCGGCGGCGGCGGAAGCCGGGGTCGAGCGGAGCCTGGCACGCGCTCGCCACGGCCGTCCATCGGGGCCGCGCGGAACTACTCAGCCGGAGCGGGCGATCCGCGCCGGCTGCGCGGGCGCCGCCTCCGGACCACGGAGCCTCCGGCCGGCTCGCGCGCCCCGGTCGGGGTTGTCGGCGATCGACGCGGATCGACGGAGGACGTGCTCCCACGGCCGGAGCGCACCCCGCGCCGGCGCCCCGGGAGGCGGCTCGGACCTCCCGCGGCACGGAGGAGGTCCCCGTTCCTCCTAAAATCGGAGTCATGTCGAAAGTGTTGAGCAGTCTGCCCGTGGGCGAGCGTGTCGGAATCGCATTCTCGGGAGGCCTCGACACATCCGTCGCCGTCGCCTGGATGCGCGAGAAGGGCGCGGTGCCCTGCACGTACACGGCCGACATCGGCCAGTACGACGAGCCCGACATCGAGAGCGTCCCGTCCCGCGCGGCCCAGTACGGCGCCGAGATCTCGCGCCTCGTCGACGCGAAGAGCGCGCTGGTCGAGGAGGGGCTCGTCGCCCTGCAGTGCGGCGCCTTCCACATCCGCTCCGGCGGCAAGACCTACTTCAACACCACCCCCCTCGGCCGCGCCGTGACCGGCACCCTCCTCGTCCGCGCCATGCGCGAGGACGGCGTCGACATCTGGGGCGACGGCTCGACCTACAAGGGCAACGACATCGAGCGGTTCTACCGCTACGGCCTGCTCGCCAACCCCCGCCTGCGCATCTACAAGCCCTGGCTCGACGTGCAGTTCGTCAACGAGCTCGGCGGCCGCACCGAGATGTCGGAGTGGCTGGTCGCCCGCGGCTTCCCCTACCGCGACGCCACCGAGAAGGCCTACTCGACCGACGCCAACATCTGGGGCGCCACCCACGAGGCCAAGCGCCTCGAGGAGCTCTCCAGCGGCCTCGAGCTCGTCGAGCCGATCATGGGTGTCGCGTCGTGGCGCGACGAGGTCGAGATCGCCTCCGAGGTCGTCTCGGTGCGCTTCGAGGCCGGCCGCCCCGTCGCGCTGAACGGCGTCGAGTTCTCGGACGCCGTCGCGCTCGTGCTCGAGGCGAACGCGATCGGCGGACGCCACGGGCTCGGCGTCTCGGACCAGATCGAGAACCGGATCATCGAGGCCAAGAGCCGCGGCATCTACGAGGCCCCCGGCATGGCGCTGCTGCACATCGCCTACGAGCGCCTGCTGAACGCGATCCACAACGAGGACACCGTCGCCCAGTACCACTCGGAGGGCCGCCGTCTCGGCCGCCTGATGTACGAGGGCCGCTGGCTCGACCCGCAGTCGCTGATGCTGCGCGAGTCCATCCAGCGCTGGGTCGGCTCGGCCGTCTCCGGGGAGGTCACCCTGCGCCTGCGCCGCGGCGACGACTACACGATCCTCGACACGACCGGCCCCGCGCTGAGCTACCACCCCGACAAGCTCTCGATGGAGCGGGTCGGCGACGCCGCCTTCGGCCCCGAGGACCGCATCGGGCAGCTCACGATGCGCAACCTCGACATCGCCGACTCCCGCTCGCGGCTCGAGCAGTACGCGGCCGCCGGCCTCGTCGGCGGTCCGACCGCCGAGCTCGTCGGCGAGCTCGAGATCGGCGAGGCCGATGCGATCACCGAGGGCGGCGGGTCCGCAGCGGCCGACGCGCTGGGACGCGCCACCGACCTGGCCTCGGAGGGTGCGGCGTTCGACGCCGGAACCGACTGACCCCGCCCGTCCGACGCCCCCGCGCGTCCGTCCCACCGGGACGCGAGGCGCACGGGGGCGTCGTGCTGTGCGGGCCGACCCGGCGCGCCGGCTGCGAGGGCGGGCCCGGCGCGAGAGCGGTGCTCCCGCGTTCGTCGCGCCGGCCGTCAGGGCGCGGAGGATCGGACGAGCGCGAGCGCGGCGTCCACGGTGGCGAGCGACTGCGCCGGATCGACGCGGGCCAGCACGAGCGCGGCCACCAGGAGCGACACGAGGACGTCCGCCTGAGCCGACGCCCACGCCTGCGCGTCGGGCCAGCGGGCCAGCGCTCCGGCGCGCAGTGCGCCCAGCAGCTCGGCCCGGTAGTCGGCGATCACCTCGCGCACGGCGTCGTCGCGCGCGATCGGCGCGCCCGCGGCGTTGAGCAGCAGGCAGCCGCTCCTCGCGGAGAGCGTGCGGGAGTCGGCGAGCGCCGCCCGCAGCCCGGTGAAGTACTCCTCGAGCGCCGTCGGCGACGCCCCTCCCGGATCGACGAGCGGGGCGAGCCGGGGCCGCACCACCTCGTCGAGGTAGCTCTGCACGGCAGCGTCGAAGAGCCCGCGCTTGCTGCCGAAGGCGTGGTAGAGGCTGGAGCGGCGCAGTCCGGTCGCGGACTCCAGGTCCGGGAGCGACGCCTCCTCGAAGCCGCTCTCCCAGAAGACGGCGCGGGCGGCGCGGACGACCTGCTCGGTGTCGAAGCCCTGCGTGCGACCCACGGTGCTCCTCCTGATGCGTGACAGCTGCGGCGCCGCACTGGCGCGGACCGCTCGCTCCAGTATATTGTGGACTGGTCGTTACACAATCGGTGCGGAGCCCTCCGCATCACGACCATCGCCTGGAGGCCCGCCTTGATCGTTCTCGGACTGGTGCTCGCCGCTCTCGCCGCGGCGCTGCACGTCTACATCTTCGTGCTCGAGTCGGTCCTCTGGACGACCTCGCGCGCCCGATCGACGTTCGGCACGACCGCCGGCGAGGCGGAGGCGACGAAGGAAATGGCCTACAACCAGGGCTTCTACAACCTCTTCCTCGCCGTCGTCACCGTGGCGGGCATCGTCGCCGTCGCGATCGGCGCCACCGCCGTCGGCGCGGCCCTCGTGTTCGCCGGCGCCGGATCGATGGTCGCCGCAGCACTCGTCCTGCTCCTCTCCGCTCCGACCAAGCGCCGCGCCGCGCTGACCCAGATGACCCCGGGTCTGCTCGCGGTGATCGCTCTCGCCGTCGGCCTCGCACTCTGATCCCCTCCGCTCCACCACCACGAAAGGTCCTATGAGCACCGTCACCAGCACCCAGATCCAGCTCGTCCGCCGCCCCGACGGCTGGCCCGTCGCCGAGGACTTCCGGACCGCGACCGTCGAGTACGGCGATCCGGCCGCGGGCGAGATCCGCGTCGAGAACGCCTTCCTCTCGGTCGACCCCTACATGCGCGGCCGCATGAACGACGTGAAGAGCTACACCCCGCCCTTCGCCCTCGGCGAGACCATGACCGGCGGTGCCGTCGGCCGGGTGACCGTCTCCGACGACCCCGCGTTCCCCGTCGGCAGCGCGGTCCTGCACCAGCTCGGCTGGCGCGACGTCGTGCAGGCCGAATCGTCGCAGTTCCGCGTCGTCCCCGAGATCCCCGGAGTGCCGCTCTCGCTCCGCCTCGGCATCCTCGGGATGACCGGACTCACCGCGTACGTCGGGCTTACCGCCATCGCGGGCATGAAGGAGGGCGACACCGTCTTCGTCTCGGGCGCCGCGGGAGCCGTCGGCTCGGCCGCCGGCCAGATCGCGCGCCTCCTCGGAGCCGAGCGGGTCGTCGGATCCGCGGGTTCGGCCGAGAAGGTCGCCCTGCTGACCGAGAAGTACGGCTACGACGCCGCCTTCGACTACCACTCCGGCCCGGTCCGCGAGCAGCTGGCCGAGGCCGCGCCCGACGGGATCGACGTGTACTTCGACAACGTCGGCGGCGACCACCTCGAGGCGGCCCTCGACGCCTTCCGCGACGGCGGCCGCGCGGCGCTCTGCGGAGCGATCGCCGGCTACAACAGCACCGAGAAGACGCCCGGCCCCGACAACATGGCGAACATCATCACCCGAGGTCTCACGCTGCGCGGATTCACGCTGTCCGGCTACCTCGACCACGCGCCGGAGTTCAACCGGCTGATGGCCGGCTGGTTCGCCGACGGAGAGATCGCCTACGACGAGACCGTCGTCGACGGCATCGACCACGCCGTGGACGCGTTCCTCTCGATGATGCGCGGCGGCAACACCGGGAAGATGGTCGTCCGCGTCTAGCGCCGACCCCGGTGCGGCGGGCGCGAGGAGGGGGCACCTCCGGACGCCCGCCGCACCCGTCCTGCGCCTCCCTGTCCGGGATCTCCGAGCATGCTCGCGGATCCGCGGGGCCGTTCGGTCCGGGCGGTGGCAGACTGCGGACATGAGCACGTTCTCGCACCGGACCGGCGCCTCCGCGCTGGCAGCAGCAGCACTCGTCCTCGTCCTCTCCGGCTGCGCGGGCAGCGGCGGAGCCCCGTCCGCGCGGACGTCGCTGCCGACGCCGACCAGGACCCCGACGTCTTCGCCGACTCCCGCTCCGACGCCGACTCCCACCGTGACCGTGACGGTCACGGCGACCCCCGAGCCCTCGTCGACCGGTTCTCCCGCCGCGGATCCGGCGGCGGCGCGCTGCACGGGCTCCGACCTGACGATGGAGTACCGCCCCGACCCCGACGCGTCGGGTGCCGGGAACAGCGCCTTCGACCTCGTGCTCACCAGCACCTCCTCCTCGGACTGCGCTCTCGCGGGCATCCCCGGCGTCTACGCGACCGACGCCGACGGGAACCGGATCAGCGCGGTCGCTGACGCGTCCGGCCCGAACCCCGATGCTCCCGTGATCCTCGTCCCCGGCGCCCGGGCGGACGTCCGGGTCGCCTGGCACTCCCCCGGCGCCTACGGCTGCGCGGTCGGGACCTCCGCGTACCTCGTCGCCGAGGTCCTCGACGCCCCGGACGGCGCGGTCCGCGCCCCCGCCGAGCTCCAGGTGTGCACCGACGGCACCGTGATGATGGACGCGTCCGCCTACACGCTGCTCTGAGCCCTCGCCGAGCGCGCACGCCTCCTGCGCGGCCCGCTCACCGGGCGCGACCCCTTGACCGGGCGCGGCGCAGCCGGGACCCTCGCACTACACGTCCCCACCCCACCCCGGAGGTCACCATGAAGGTCGGCTCACTCGTTCTCCGTCTCGCCGTCGGCGGGCTCTTCGTCGGACACGGTCTGCAGAAGCTGCGGGGCTCGTTCGACGGCCCCGGCCTCGACGGCACCGAGCAGATGATGTCGAGCCTGGAGATGCACCCGGCCCGGCGCAACGCCGTCGCCGCAGCGGTGACCGAGACGGCCGGAGGCGCCGCTCTCGCCCTCGGCGCCGCGACTCCGCTCGCCGCCGCCGGACTCGTCGCCACGATGGTCACCGCCGTGCGCAAGGTGCACTGGAGCAACGGCCTGTGGAACGCGGGCGGCGGGTGGGAGTACAACGCCGTCCTCGTCGCGGCGACGGCCGCGATCGTCGCGGACGGCCCCGGCGCGCTCTCGTTCGACGCCCTGATCGGCAAGCGCAAGTGGGGAGCCGGCTGGGCGCTGTTCGCCCTGATCGGCGGAGCGGCTGCGTCGACCGCCCTGATCGAGGCCGGCCGACGCGCCTCGCCGGTCGGAGCGGGCACCTCCGGCTCCGACGACGGCGGGTCGGACGACGACGGCGCCGACTCGACCGCCTCGTAGCCCCGCTCCCCGCACTGTGCGGGCGCGGTAGCGTCGGAGGCGTGATCGAGACACGCGCCTCCGACCCCGACCGCCCCGAGACCGACGCGCTCGCCCTCTGGCTCGCGGCGGTCGAGCGCCTCGACGCTCAGGACGACCCGGACGGCGTCGTCGAGCGGATGCGCGTCCTCGCAGCCCGCTACCCGGGACACGACGGAGTCGCCGCTTTCGAGCTGGGCGGCGCCCTCGACAGCGCGGGACACGAGGCGGAGGCGGCGGTCGAGTACGAGCGCGCCCTCGCAGCCGGCCTGGATGACGAGCGGCGGGCGCGGTTGACGATCCAGTACGCCTCGACCCTCCGGAACCTCGGCCGCACCGATGAGGCGATCGACCTCCTCGCCGGCGCCGCTGCGCACCCCGCGGTGGGCTCCGCGCGGGAGGTGTTCCTCGCGCTCGCCCTGCACAGCGCGGGGCGCGTCGACGAGGCCCTGCGGATCGCGCTGGAGGCGCTGGCTCCGGTGCTCCCCCGGTACCAGCGCTCCGTCCGCGCCTACGCCGCCGCCCTCACCGACCCCGAGCAGTAGCGCGGACGGCTCCTCCGCCCGGAGGCTCGGCGCGGCGAGCGCCGAGGCCTCCGGGGCGACGGCGCCGACTCAGTCCTCGAGCAGGATCGCGTCGATCTGCCCCATCGCCTGGCGGAGTCCCTCCTCCATGCCCATCTGGACCATCTGCTCGAGCTGCTCGACCGACTCGAAACGGCTGCTGAGGACCATCCGCGTGCGCCCCGGCTCGATCTCGTCGAGGGTGACCGTGGCCCGGGTGATCCCCAGCGCGTCGACCGGGTCGCTGCGCTCGTCGGCGAAGCCGTCCTCGAACTCGAACCGCGTCGGCTCCTCCACCCGGGTCACGCGCCACCAGCCGCGCGCCTGCTCGCCGTCCGGTCCCGTCATGACGTAGGCGCTCCGTCCGCCCTCGACCGGCTCGTGCCGCTCGAAGGTCGCCGGCCAGGTCGGCGGCCCCCACCAGCGCTCGAGGCGGCGCGGATCCGTCCAGAGGAGCCAGACGCGCTCGATCCCCGCGTCGAACTCGGCGGTCACCGTCAGGGTCAGTTCCTCGATGTCCTTCACGGACTGCAGCACGCTCATCGCGCCTCTCCCTCCAGCAGATCCCGCGCGCCGGTCGGCTCGCGGGTGTCACTCCTCGTCGAGGAGGTCCGACATGCGGTCGATCCTCCCCGCCCACAGCTGCTCGTAGGCGTCGAGCAGGCGCGACGCCCGCCGCACTGCGGCGACCTCGCCCTGCACCAGCTGCTCCCGCCCCCTCCTCCGCTTGCGGACGAGTGCCGCCCGCTCGAGGACGGCCACGTGCTTCTGCACCGCCGCGAACGACATCTCGTAGCGCGCCGCGAGTGCGGAGACGGACTGCTCGCCGACCAGCACCCGGGCGACGATGTCGCGGCGGGTGCTGTCGGCCAGCGCCCGGAAGAGCAGGTCGATGTCGGCGTCCATTCGTACAACCATGTGGTTGCACATTAGGGCCGTCCCCTCCCCCGCGCAAGAGCATCCGTCTCCGGGGCGAGCGCACCGACCGGCGCCCGACCTCAGGCGCTCGCGGCATCGAGGGCCTCGGCAGCGGCCGCGAGCACCCAGTCCGGCAGGGGGCGGGCCGCGAACAGCGAGGCGTAGAGCCGGGCCATCGAGTCGTCGGGGTCGAGCCGCAGCGCCTCGTCGAGGTGGAGCCCCGCGAGGCTCGAGACTCCCCTCGCCCACCAGCACCACGCGAGAACGGTGAGCACGGAGGAGCGCGCCTCCTCCGGCGCCAGCGCGGCGGCGCGGGCGAGGAGCCCGGTCGCCCGCGCCAGACGGCCGCGCTCCGGAGCACGCCCGCTACCGAGCAGCAGGGCCGACAGCTCGAGGTCGTGGTCGTCGTCCGTTCCGGCGCGGGCGTCGCCCACCGCGCCGGGCGGCACTCCCACTCCTGCCTGCGGGCTCCGCGCGATCTGCACGGTCACCCGGTCGCGGAGGGGCGGCGACTGCAGGGTCCGCACGATCAGTCCTTCGCGGCGGACGTCCCGCGGTCCGCTGAGCCAGCGCTCGACGAGCCGTTTTGTGTCGCCGACCAGGGGCGGCCGGCGGAGCACCTCCGCGACGAGCGCGCGATCCTCCTCGGCGACCGGCGGCAGCACGGAGAGCGCGTCGATGTCCAGTGGCTCGTCGGCCACCGCTCGGGCGAGGACGCCGGTCTCGCTCCGCTCGATCTCGAGGAGCGGACGTGGCCTGCGGCACTCCTCGGCGTCCGTGTAGCGCCCCCATCCGTCGGCGGCGATGCAGGCCACGGCGATGATGTCCAGGCGCGTGCGCTCCAGGCGCCGGAGCACCGCGTGGCCGAGGTCGAGATGCGGGATCCCCCGCTCCTCGGCGTAGCCCGCACGGGTGCAGACCACCACCAGCACACCGGTGGCCCGCGGCGTCGTCTCCATCATGGCCGCGCAGCCGCCCGCCAGCGCCTCCGCCTCCATCCCGCGCAGCGTCTCCGGGAGCGGGATCCGGAAGCCTCCCCCGGCGCGCGTGCCGAGGAACGGCACCACCACGACGGACTCCTCCGGTCGGATGCCGATGATGGAGGGGACGGCCGCCAGGAGGTCCTGGATCGCGCTCGCCCGCAGGACTTCGGGATCGCGGCGGCGGGACGGAGGAGCAGGGGTTCGCTGTGTGGATGTCATGTCCGACACCCTGCTCGCGTCGCCGGCGGCGCGAGATCCCGCCGGCCCGGACCGGGGAGAACCGGAGCGGATCGGCGCCTGTGGAGGAGCGCCCGGGTCCGGCGGCTCAGCCGGCCGCGGGAGCCCGCAGCACCTTCGCCATCGGCCGTCCCTTCGCGATCTCGTCGATCAGCTTGTCGAGGTACCGGATGCGCTGCATCAGCGGATCCTCGATCGTCTCGACCCGCACGCCGCAGATCACCCCCGTGATCGCCGAGGCCTCCGGAGGCAGGCGCACCGCCGCGAAGAACTCCTCGAAGGTCGTCCTGCTCTCGAGGTGCCGGGCCAGCTCCTCGTCCGAGAAGCCGGTGAGCCAGCGGACCGCCTCGTCGACCTCCTCCCTCGTCCGGCCCTTGCGCTCCGCCTTCGCCACGTAGAGGGGGTGCACGTCGGCGAACGCCACGGAGAAGATCCTGCTCATGGCCGGGAAGCGTACTCGCGCGACGCCCGGCGCGGCAGAGGCGCCCGCCCCGCTATCCTCCCCAGTGGCCCTCGCGCCTCCACCCCGCAGCCCACAGAGAGAACCACCGTGAGCCTCCTCCGCACCAAGTCCGTCGAGCAGTCGATCGCCGACACCGATGAGCCCGAGTACAAGCTCAAGAAGTCGCTGACCGCGCTCGATCTCACGGTCTTCGGCGTCGGAGTCGTCATCGGCGCCGGCATCTTCACCCTCACCGGCCGCGCCGCCCACGACATCGCCGGACCGGCGATCGTCCTGAGCTTCGTCGTCGCCGCCTTCGCCTGCGCCCTCGCGGCCATGTGCTACGCCGAGTTCGCCTCCACGGTCCCGGTGTCGGGCTCCGCCTACACCTTCTCCTACGCCTCCCTCGGCGAGCTCTTCGCCTGGATCATCGGCTGGGACCTGATCCTCGAGCTGTTCCTCGGAGCGAGCGTGGTCGCGCAGGGGTGGAGCGCGTACCTCGGGTCGCTGCTGCAGCAGCTGGGAGTGACCCTCCCGCCGGCGCTCACCTACGGCGGCGTGGTCGACGTGCCGGCGATCCTGCTCGTCCTCGTGCTCGGCGCGCTGATGACCTTCGGGATCAAGGAATCGCTGCGCGTCAACCTGGTGCTCGTCGCGATCAAGCTGTTCATCGTCCTGTTCGTCATCATCGCGGGCCTGCAGTTCGTGAACACCGCCAATTACACCCCGTTCGTCCCCGCCGCCGAGCCCTCGCCGTCCGCGTCCGGTCTGACCCAGCCGCTGCTCCAGTTCCTCTCGGGCATCGAGCCGGCCACGTTCGGGGTCGGCGGCATCATCGCCGGCGCCTCCCTGGTGTTCTTCGCCTACATCGGGTTCGACGTCGTCGCGACGACCGCGGAGGAGACCCGCCGCCCCCAGCGCGACCTGCCCATCGGCATCATCGCCTCGCTGATCATCTGCACGGTCCTGTACTGCGCCGTCGCCCTCGTCGTGACCGGCATGGTCCCCTACCGCGAGCTCGACCCGTCGGCCGCGCTCGCCAACGCGTTCGCCTACCACGGGCAGACCTGGATGGCGACGGTCATCTCGGCCGGCGCCGTCGCCGGTCTGACCACCGTCGTGCTGACGCTGCTGATCGGAGCGACGCGCATCATCTTCGCGATGGCGCGCGACGGACTCCTCCCCCGGCGCCTGGCCACCGTCCACCCGCGCCTGCGCACGCCGTGGTTCACCTCCGTGGTCGTGACCATCGTCGTCGCGCTGCTCGCCGGGCTCACTCCGATCGGCGTGCTCGAGGAGATGGTCAACATCGGCACGCTCTCGGCGTTCGTGCTGGTCTCGGTCGGCGTCGTGGTGCTGCGCCGCAAGCGGCCCGACCTGAAGCGCGGCTTCCGGGTCCCGCTGAACCCGTGGCTCCCGCTGCTCTCGGCCCTGATCTGCACCTACCTGATGCTCAACCTCTCGATCGAGACCTGGCTGCGCTTCCTGATCTGGCTGGCCGTGGGCTTCGCGATCTACTTCGCCTACTCGCGCAGCCACGCGAAGATCGGCACGCAGCCCTAGGGGGCCAGGCCCACCTTCGGCCTGGCCCAGGAGCGTCCGCGCGTGTCCTTGAGGATGTCGTACTCCACCTCGACGTGCGGCTCGATCGCGCTGTACTTGTCGTTCGGGGCGCCGATCACGAGCTGGAAGCCGAGACCGCGCCACGCACCGATCGCCCGCTTGGTGAAGTGGGCGTCGGCCTTGATCAGCGCCTCGTCCATGAAGACCGGGGCGTACCGGGGGCGGTCTGCTCCCGCGTCGCCGAGCTGGTAGCGCAGCGCCGCGCCGACGATGAAGGCGATCAGCTCCTGCGACTCCCCGCCGGACTTCTCGCCGATGTGGTCGTACAGCGCCACATGCGCTCGGGTGACGGCGTCCACGCGCTCGGCGCTGACCCGGACGTGGTTGCGGACGTCGACGAGGTCGCCGAAGTCGGGCGCGGTGCGCCGCAGCCGCTGGATGAGCCGGGACATCCGCCGGTAGACCTGCTCGCGCTCCTCCTCCGCGGACACGGCCTGGATCTGCGCGCGCACCTCGCGGAGCTCGCGGCGGAAGCGACGGCGCACCTCCGACTGGTTCTCGCGCGTCGTGATCTGCAGGCGGTGGCCGTCGTCGTAGAACGGCAGATCCTGCATGATCACGTTGATCGGCTCGATCCGCTCGCGGATCTCCCGCAGCGAGCGGCCGAGCGTGGAGTCGAAGCTCGTGAGGTCGTTGCCGGAGAGCGTGAGCAGGCTGTCGCGCCACTCGGTCTCGAGCCGGTGCAGGCCGCTGGTCTCGAGGGCGTCGAGCAGCCGCTCGAAGTCGCCCGCGGACGCCTCGGGGTCCGCGAGCAGGTTGGGGTTCGGCCAGCGGTCGAGGAAGCCGGTCATGATCCGGCCGGCGCTCTCGCGCTGCTGCTCGTGCGACTCGGCCGCGGAGCGGCGGTCCTCCGCCAGTCGCTGCGCTGCCGTGGCGAGCGCTGCGTCGAAGCGGACCAGGACGTCCGAGGCGCTGCCGGACGCCGCGGCCTCGGTCAGCGTGAACCGAGCGTCCAGGAAGGCGCGCTGGTCGTCGTCGAGCTCGCGTCCTGCGCGCTCCGCCGCATCGAGAACCGCCTGGCTCGCGTCGACGTCGTCGACCACGACGGCCCACTCCGCCTCGATCCGCTCGCGTTCCACACCGGCGCGCGCGATCTCCTGGCGGAGGCGCTCGAGGCGGCCGCGCAGCCCGTCGATCTGCTCCTGCAGGCCGGCGAGCTCGGGGTTCGCCTCCGCCGCCTCGGCGCCGACCGCCTCCCAGCGCTCCTGCTCGGCGAGCAGCGACTCGACGTCGACCGTCTCCCAGCTCACCAGCGCGAGGCGGGCGTGGCGCGTCATCCGGTCGTCGAGCGCATCGAGGGCCTCCTCCGCCGCCGACGCCGCCGAGACGGCCGCCGCGCTGCGGGCCCGGGCCGCCTCGACCAGGGCGTTCAGCTCGCGGAGACGACCGGTGTTGGAGAAGCCGAGGACGTTCGCGGCGCCGTGGCCGCCGTGCGCACCGCGCTGCCCCTGCGAGAGCTGACCGGCGAGGGTCAGGGCGAGCCGGTGGCGTCCGAGCTCCGCAGCGCTGTCGACGCACACGTAGCCGAAGCGGTCCTCGAGCCGGTCCTGCAGCCAGCCGGTGAAGGCGGTGGCGCGGTAGTCGAGGCGCCCGGGGAGCGTCTGCGGGTCGAGGCCCCGCACCTCCTCGAGCCCGGTCTCCACGCCCTCGTAGCGGAGCCGGACCGGGAGCCGGAGGGAGTCGATGGCGCGGCGGAAGCGGTCGAGGTGGGCGGAGTCGATCATCAGCGTCGTCGCGAAGCCGCCGAGGGCGAGCGTGAACGCCTCGCGCCAGGGCTCGAACTCGGCACGCACCTCGACCAGCTCGCCGACGAAGGGCAGGTCGTCGGCGGTGAGGCCGGCTGCCTCCGCGATCCGCTCCCGCGCCTCGTGCAGAGGCCGGGGGATGCTGTCCCGACGGTCCGAGGCCGAGCGCTGCTCCGCCTCGAGCTCGGCGAGCTCGCGCGCCGCGGCCTTCCGCTCGGCGACCGCGTCCGACCAGGCCGCACGGGTGCTGCGCTTGGCGTCGGCCGCGCTCGCCGCCCGGGCGAGCACCGCCTCGAACCGCTCGCGGGTGGTCTCCGGCTCGCCGAGAGCGCGCAGGTCCTCCTCGAGCCGGGCGCGGTTCTCGCGCGCCGCGCCCAGCCGCCGCTCCACCTCGCGGAGCTCGCGCTGGGCCGTCTCGAGGCGGTCGCCGCCGGAGGCCCGCAGCACCTCGGCGAGCCCGTCCCGCTCCGACTCCGCCGCCTCGGCGAGGGCCCGCTTCTCGCGGAGCACGGCGTCGACGGCGCGGGTGCGCTCGCGCAGCTCGGCCTCGACGTCGCGCAGCAGGCCGAGGCGCTGCTCAGCGCGCCACAGGGCCGCCGGCGACACCGGGGCGTCGAACTCCCCGAGCGCGTCGATGAGGCGCACGCGCTCCGCGGACGCGGCGATGCGCAGACGCAGGCCCCGCAACGGCTCGAGTGCCGCGACCTGCTGGCGCGCGGTGAGCATCCGCTGCCGGGTGCTCTCGAGCTCGTCGAAGTGGGCGACGACCGCGTCGGCGGAGGCCAGGGTCTCGGGCTCCTCGAGCACGAGCCGCTTGTAGAGGTCGTCGACGGTCGTGATCTGCTGACCGGCCTGGATGCGGGCGAGCAGGCTCATCGCCTTCGATCCGGCTCCCGCCGCTCCGATGCCGAGCACCGCGTGCAGACGCGCCGAGAACTCGCGATCGGTGCCGAGCGGATCCAGGCCCGCCGCGCGCAGCGACGCGTCGGAGAAGCGGTGCGCCGCCGCCCGGTCGAGCGCGGCGACGTCGACCGGGCCCTCGGCGCTCGCGCGGATCCGCACGGTCTCCTCGAGCACCCGGGAGCCGGCCGGGACGTACCAGGCGCGGACCGCGCTGAAGCGCGAGCCGTCGTGGTCGACCCAGGTCATCGCGACGGCGGTCCAGGTGTCGACTCCGTCGCCGCGCAGGACGCGCATGGTCGTGCCCTCGTCCGTGCGCGACTCGTCGAGCTTGCCGCGCGCGTAGGAGAGGATGTTGCGCTGGTCCTCGCCGCGCGGACGGCCCGTCACTCCGCCGTTCGAGGCGCCGTTGAACGGCGTGGTGTGCGGCATCATCAGGGCGATGTAGGCGTCCATCAGCGTGGACTTGCCGGAGCCGGAGCCGCCGCAGAGCAGTGTGGCCCCCGGCGAGAAGCGGACCCGGTGCGCGCCGTCGTAGCCGCCCCAGTTGACCAGCTGCAGGTCCTCGGCGAGCCACTGCTGACCGCGGGAGGCGGCGGGGATCAGGCCGAAGAGGGTGTCGAGCATCGTCATCGGGGGTCGTCCTCCGGGTCGGGGGTGTCGTCGTCGGTCGGCTCGTCGTCCAGCGGCTCGTCGTCCGCGACATCGGCTCCGGGCAGGACGCCGTCCGTGGGCGGGTCCGCGTCCTCGTCGAGGCCGTCGCCCTCGAGCGCGTCGTCGTCCGCCTGCTCCGCGTCGTCCGAGCCGGGCTCCTCGGCGAGCGCCGCGTCTGCGACCACCGAGGAAGCGGCCTCGCCCGCCCGCCCGCGCAGCCAGTCGCTCAGCTCCCGCAGCTTCGGCGCGCTCAGCACGATCTCCACGATCGGGCTGATCCGGTACCGCCCTGCGGACTCCTCGTCGACGATGCCGTCGCGGCCGAGCCGCTCCAGCGCCTTGCGGACCATGCGCTGCCGGCGGGCGGTGTCGCGCTCGGCGTCGGCGAAGTAGCTGAGCACCGTCTGCTCGACCTCCTCGACGTCCACGCGCGCCGACGCCTCGCCGGCCGCCGACTCCCGCTGATGGACCGTGCGCAGGTGCACCAGCACCAGCGTCTCGGCGCGGGTGTAGGGGAGGTCGCGCAGCAGCACCGGCATCTCCACCTCGTCGGAGCGCACCTGCTGCTTGTAGGCGACCCCGCGCTCGTGGTCGACGACGAGCCGCACGAACAGGTCGTTCAGCCGCGACTCGATCAGCTGCCGGTGCTCCTGGAGCACGGCCCACTGCTCGCGGTGGCGGTCGGCGAGGAGGAAGCGGCGCTGCAGCACGTGCACGAGCACCCGGCGCACCTCGGTGTCGAGGACGCCGCGGTCGCCGGGGAAGAGCTCGTCGGGGTCCTCCTCCATCGACACGGGCGCGATGAACGGATCGGCGGCGGGCCCGTCGGTCGCCAGGGTGTCACTCATCGTCGGTCTCCTCCTCGGTGCGGGCGGTCACGGATCCGAAGGCGAAGCGGCGCACGGTCCCGTCGGGTCGGCGCGTGCTCACGACGGAGTAGCCCTCGCGGTCGACGAGGCCCGTCCGGTGCGCGATCTCGAGCAGCCCGAGCAGGTCGACGGGCCGTCGCGTGTCCTCCGGAGCCGCGCTGAACGCGTCCGCCAGATCGAACTCGTCGCCGAGCTCCGCCACGTAGGCCTCCAGCTCCGCGTAGCGGGGACCGCCCCAGGCCCGGCTGTCGTCGCCGACGAACTCGGCGTCGCCGTCGTCTCCGGCCAGGGGCGCCGGCCCGCCGGCCGGGCGCACGTCTCCCAGGGTCTGGCGCAGGTGGCCGATCCCGGCGACGGGCAGGTGCCGCAGCGGCGTGACCGGCGCGTCCGGCGAGATCCCGCCCGTCCACTCCTGGAGCCCCGCCATCACGTCGCGCAGCAGCTCGTCCACCTGGCGGTCGCGAGCGGGGTCGTGGGTGCGGACCTGGCCCGTGATGACGTGGGACGCGCGACGCTGGGCGATCAGGACCTCCTGCACGCCCAGCTCCACCCGGCGGCCGATCGCGGCCAGCTCCCCGCGCTGGGCCGGGTCCATCAGGCGGGAGAACGGCTGCACGAGCACCGTGTGGAGCTGGTCGGCGAGCGCGTCGATCCGCTCGGGGTCGCCCAGGAGGCGGAGGGCTCCGGCGAACGCACGGCCCTCGCTGGTCGCCTGCATCACGTGCTGCCCGCGCTCGAGGTACTCCCGCAGCACCTCGCCGGTCGGGCGGACGTCGCGGCGCAGATCCGCGACCACGTCGCGCTGCATCGCCTTGATCGACTCCGCCACCCGCGCGAAGTCGGCCGGCAGCTCGCGGGCGAGGTGCACCACGTTCTCGGCCTCCTCCAGGAGCTGCTCGTCGTCGGCCGGCTCGAGACCGGCGCCCTCCTCGAGGGCGGCGATCTCGATGTCCAGGCGCGCCCGCTCCTCGCGGAGCCGCGAGAGCCGGGCCTCCGGGTCGGGCTCGACGTCCGCGGCCAGCCGCTCGACCGCCTCCAGCAGAGTGCGCACCCGCGAGTTCGAGACGCGCGTGCGTCCGCCTCCGGTGCGCCCGGTGATCTCGAGGGCGCTCACGGCGTGGGCGCTCAGCCGGTAGACCTCGGCCTCGCCCTCGATCTGCGGCACGAGCCAGCCGACGCGGACCCAGTAGCGGCACACCTCGCGCGCCGTGCCGCTCGGCAGAGCGCGCTCGCCCTCGTCGTACCCGGCCGAGCGGAGCTCTTCGAGCAGCTCCCCCACCTCGGCGTGCGCGTCGGCGACCGCCACGGCCTGCCGGTCGACCGTGAACACGAGCGACAGGGCGGCGACGACGAACGGCGCGTAGCGGCCGTGGAGGAGATCGAGTGTCGGCGTCCGGAAAGCGCCGAGGGAGCGCAGGTAGGCGGCCTCGGCGCGGGAGTTCGACATCGCCCTCAAGGATAGGCGGCGGGCCGGCATCGCGCGGACGGGGCGCCAGGGGCCGTCCCGCTCGCGGACCCGACCTCCTCGGCCCGCCCCGATCCTGCGAGCGGCAGGACGACGGCAGCCGCTCCTCGCCGTTCCGCCGGGGTCGCGATCGCATCGACGCGAGATTCGCCCGACGCCGTCACCGGCCGACAGCCGCCACCCCGCCCGCCGAGCTCTGCGGCACCGGTCCGCACCTCCATAAGGAGAACCCGGTGACCGCGGAGTCGTGCTCCCCCGACTCCGTCGCCGCCGGCCCCCACTCCTGCAGCTCGGTGCACCTGTCCGCCACTGCGGCCTTCCGCACCGACTCGGTCGGCGGAGCGGAGTTCTTCAGCACCAGCAGAGGCGTGCGTCCTGCCGCGATCATCCGGGTGACGTCCTGCTCGGTGAAGACCCGCGCCTGGCCGGAGTAGCCGCCGTCGGTGAGCACGCTCGCGCCGGTCGCCGTGATGATCGGCGCCGAGATCGCCCAGGAGTCGGTGAGGAACAGGGGCGCCCCGTCCACCCCGCCGCCGGCGGCACGAGCGGCGGCGACCAGGCCGGTCTCGTCGGCGGTCATCGAGTCGTGCCCGCCGACCGCGTCCGGCGACGAGACCGCGAACGGAGCCGAGGTCTCGGCCCGCTGCGGGAAGCGCAGGCCGACGAGCGCGTCCCCGCCCGACCCGTCGAGGGACGCATCGAGCACCTGCAGGCTGAACGCGACCGGCCCGGCCAGGATCACGACCGCTGCCGCGAGCGCGACGGGACGACGCCGGGCCACTTCCCTCCGGCTCCCGACCGCTCGCTCCACCGCACCGCCCCTCCGTCGCCGCGCCGCCGCCGCGACCACGACGAGCCCTGCTCCGGCGAGCGCCGCGAACGGCAGGCCCAGCACCGCGGGCAGCTGCCCGCCCACGGCGAGCACCGCGCTCCACGCCGTCTGCGCGACGAGGAGGAGCGGCAGCACCAGCCGCGCGACGACCCGGGTCGACGCGAGCAGCCGCACCGCTTCCGCCCAGCCCAGCGCCGCGAGGAGCGCCAGCTGCACTCCGATCGCCGCGACGTAGGCGGTGTGCGGCACCGTCGCCACCGAGAGCACCGCCGCCGCCGTCGCCAGCCACACCGCGGTCAGGACCAGGAGGGCGAACGGACCGCGGGTGCTTCCCCGCCGCGGCCGCCAGCGCACCGCCCCCAGGATCAGCCCCGCGAGCGCCGCGGGGTACAGCCAGCCCACCTGGGTCGCGTATTGCGCGAGCAGAAGCTTCACCGGCGACGATCCCGCCGCTCCGCCCATCGCCGCGACGTGGGCGGACGCGACGACGGAGCCGGGCACCGCGCCCGAGATCAGCCGGTCGAGCCCGTTGAATCCGAACACCATCGCGAACACGTCGTTCCCCGTCGACCCGTCGATGTACGGCCGGTCGCCCGCGGGCACCGCCTGGATCGCGACCGTCCACGCCACGGAGGCGCCCACCGCGACGGCCAGGAGCCCGCCCGCCCAGGCGAGGGCTCGGCGCCACCCGTGCACCCCGACGAGAGTCGCCACCACGAGCGCCGGCAGGACGAACCAGGCCTGCATCATCTTCGCCTGGAAGCCGATCCCGATGGACAGCCCGGTCATCAGGAGCGGCCACCACCGCCCGGTCAGCACCGCGCGCTGCCACCACACCAGCGCCACGGCGAGTGCCGCCGTGAGCAGCCCGTCCTCCATCGGGTGCCCGAACATCGACACGAAGATCGGCGTGCTCGCCGCCGCTGCCGCCGCGACCAGCCCGAGCCCCCGGCCGCCCCACCGGAGCCCGACGACCGAGCACGCCGCGACCGTGATCAGCCCCTCGATCAGCTGCGGCAGCGCGATCGACGACGTCGACATGCCGAACAGCCGGATGCTCAGCGCCTGCGGCACCGCGAACCCCGCCAGCTTGTCCAGCGTCACCGTGGCGGCGGGATCGAAGGCTCCGAACGCCAGCGCGTGCCACGACTCCGACATCGACCGTGCCGCCGCCTCGTAGAAGACGGCGTCTCCGCCCCGGGCGAGATTCCAGCCGGTGAGGACCGTCGATCCGCACAGGATCGCGAGGAGGGTGAGCCGCGCCCACCAGGGTTCGCGCCACCAGCGGGCGAGCGGAGCGGAGTGGGTCACGTCCACCGACGCTAGGGAGCCGGCCTGCCGCCGCCCTTGCGGGCGGTCGGGGAGACGCCGTGCATGCCGCTCCGGCTTCTCAGTCCGGACGCCGCCGGCACGGCCGACGACCAGGAAGGGTGCCGCGCCGCCCCGGTCACCCTCTAGGGTGCGGACATGCCCCGCTCCATGGCCGACCTCTCCTTCCGCCGCGCCCAGTGGGAGCAGCGCTACGCACCGCACGTGGCTCCCGTGAACTGCTGGGTCGACGAGCTGCGGAACCCCTACGGACGCGGCTGGCTGCCCGACGTCGCGCCCCTGCACGGCGGAGTGGAGGCGCGCGCCCTCAGCGTCCTCCGCGATCCCGGCCCCGCCACTCAGGACGGCATCGGAAGCGGCTTCCTCTGCACCGAGAACGACGACCCGACGGCGGAGCTCATGGCCGGGCTGATGGACGAGGTGGGCCTCGCCCCCGTCGACCTGCTGCCGTGGAACGCCTACCCCTGGTACATCAACCAGGCGCCGAACGCCGACCAGCTCGACGCCGGCGTCGAGGCCGTCCTGCATCTGCTCGCGCTCGCCCCCGACGTCGAGGTGGTCCTCCTGCAGGGCGGCGACGCCGATCACGGCTGGCGGCGCCTCCTCAGGCGGCACCCGGCGATCGAGCGCGAGCGCGGCCTCACGGTGATCCGCACCTTCCACCCGTCGCGACAGGCGCTCTGGACACGGGATCCCGCCGAGCGGGAGGCGCGCTCCGCCCGACGTCGCGAGGCCTTCGCCGAGGTCGCCGCAGCGCTCCGGTGAGCGGCCCGCAGCCTCACGACGAGGCCCGGAAACGACGGAAGCCCTGACGACGACCAGTGGTCTCATCAGGGCTTTCCGTCGGGCTGACAGGATTTGAACCTGCGACCCCTTGACCCCCAGTCAAGTGCGCTACCAAGCTGCGCCACAGCCCGTGGCAGACCGGGCCGAGGCCCGGGCAACTCGACTACCTTAGCGGATGCCGACGCCGGAAGTGAAAACGAGCGGGCCCCGTAGACTCGCTGCGCGGAACGCGTCGGCACGGGTCGACGCGCCGTCGGCAGCTCGGGAGGCGTCAGCAGTGGATGCGCGGCAGAAGCGATCACAGGTGGCCCTGCACCGGGCCATCATCGAACTCGCGACCGGCCGCGACGTCGCCACCCTCACCGTCTCCGAGATCACGGATCTCGCCGGCGTGAACCGCTCCACCTTCTACGCCCACGCCTCCTCCGCCGCAGAACTGCTCTGCGCAGCCCTGCAGGACGAGCTCGACGCGATCCGCGAGGGCTACCTCCAGCAGCTCCGGAGCGGCGCCACGACCGACGCGAGCATCCGCGAGGGCACCTCCCGCGTCCTCGGCCACCTGGACGGCCACCGCGACCTCTACCTCCGCGCCTTCGACGCCCCCGGCGGCGACTCGGGCCTCCGTTCGATGCTCGCGGGGCACTTCCGCACCGCCGTCTCCGCGACGCTCGACACCGGGATCCTCGACGTGCCGGCCGCGGAAGCACCGCTCGGGTTCCTCGAGGACGCGACGGCCTCGTTCCTCGCGGCGGGCTCCGTCGGCCTGATGGAGCAGTGGCTCCGCCTGCCCGCGCCCCGCGACCCCGGCAGCTACCTCGCCGCCTACCGACGGCTCCTGCCGCCGTGGTGGCCCTTCGCCACCGGCGACTGACCGGCCTCCCGGCCCTGCCGACGCCCGATCGGAGAGACGACCGCCCGGTTCGAGGGAGGCCGCTGGGCCTTCGGCAGCACCGCGCCGCCCGTCACTCCCGCTCGCGACGAGGCCGACCCGCTCGATCGAGCCGCATCGGAGCGGCATCCGCCCCTCGACTCGACGACCGCTCCTCCCGGAGACGCGGACGGCCCGCGGGAGGAGCTCCCACGGGCCGGACACGGTGCGGCTGCGCTCAGCGCGCGCGCTTCTCGCGGACGCGCATGTTGACGTTCACCGGCGACCCCTGGAAGCCGTAGATCTCGCGCAGGCGGCGCGCGATGTAGCGGCGGTAGCCCGGGTCGAGGAACCCCGTCGTGAAGAGGACGAATGTCGGCGGGCGGGACGAGGCCTGCGTGCCGAAGAGCACGCGGGGCTGCTTGCCTCCGCGGAGGGGGTGCGGGTGCGCCGCGGTGAGCTCGGCGAGGAACGCGTTGAACTTGCCCGTCGGGATGCGCGTGTCCCACGACTCGAGGGCGAGCTCGAGCGCCGGCACGAGCTTCTCGAGGTGGCGGCCGGTGCGGGCCGAGATGTTGACGCGGGGCGCCCACGCCACGTGGGCGAGGTCGGTCTCGATCTCGCGCTCGAGGTAGCGGCGGCGCTCGTCGTCGAGGAGGTCCCACTTGTTGAAGGCGAGCACGAGCGCCCGGCCCGACTCCAGCACCAGGTCGATGATGCGGACGTCCTGCTCCGAGATCGGCTGCGAGACGTCGAGGACGACGACGGCGACCTCGGCCTTCTCGAGCGCGGTCGAGGTGCGCAGCGACGCGTAGAAGTCGGCGCCCTGCTGGAGGTGCACGCGGCGGCGGATGCCCGCGGTGTCGACGAAGCGCCAGACCTTGCCGGCGATCTCGACCTGCTCGTCGACCGGGTCGCGCGTGGTGCCGGCGAGCTCGTTGACGACGACCCGCTCCTCCCCCGCCGCCTTGTTGAGCAGGCTGGACTTGCCGACGTTCGGGCGGCCGAGGATCGCGACGCGGCGCGGTCCGCCGACCTCGCGCTTGGCGACGGCCGACTCCAGAGGGAGCTTCTCGAGCACCGCGTCGAGAAGGTCGGCGACGCCGCGGCCGTGGACGGCCGAGACGGGGCGGGGCTCGCCCAGGCCGAGCGACCACAGCGAGGCGGCGTTCGGCTCCTGGCGGGCGTCGTCCACCTTGTTCGCGGCGAGGAAGACCGGCTTCTTCGTCTTGCGCAGCAGCTTCACGACGTGCTCGTCGGTCGCGGTCGCGCCGACGTTCGCGTCGACGACGAAGATGACGGCGTCGGCGAGGTCGATGGCGATCTCGGCCTGCATGGCGACGGAGGCGTCGATGCCGCGGGCGTCGGGCTCCCAGCCGCCGGTGTCGACGATGGTGAACGCCCGGTCGATCCACTCCGCCTTGTAGGACACGCGGTCGCGCGTGACGCCCGGGGTGTCCTCGACGACGGCCTCGCGGCGGCCGAGGATGCGGTTCACCAGCGCGGACTTGCCGACGTTGGGGCGGCCCACGATCGCCACGACCGGGAGGGCGGGGAGGTAGCGGACCTCGTCCGAGTCCTCCCCAGCGAACTCGAGGAGGTCGAGGTCCTCCTCGTCGAGGTCGTAGTCCTCGAGTCCGCTGCGGAGCGCCTGCGCGCGTGAGGAGGCGAGCTGCTCGTCGAGGTCGCCGAGGCGCTCGACGAGGTCGTCGTCTCCGAAGTTCAGCTCGTCGTCACCGACGTGCGTGTCCTGTGCCATGACCGGCCCTTGCTCTCGAAGTTCGGACCTCGGCGACGACCGCGTCGACGGTCTGCTCGAAGTCGAGATGAGTGGAGTCGAGAAGAGTGACTCCTTCTGCGGCGTTCATGAAGTCGACCACCTGCGAGTCGGCGCGGTCCCTCGACCGCAGCGCCTGACCCGTCGCCTCGGCGGATTCCGTGGTGACCTCGCGCGAACGCCTGGCCATTCTAGCCTCTTCGCTCGCCGTCAGCAGGATCCGGACCGGAGCGGTCGGTGCGACGACCGTCGTGATGTCGCGGCCCTCGACGATGATGCCCTCCCGACGCGTCTCGCCGATGATCCTCCGGAACAGCAGTGTGATCCTCCGACGGACCTCGGGGACCTTCGCCACGGCCGAGACGCGCGCGGTCACCCGGGGCTCGCGGATGGCGGTGGTCACCTCGGTCGGACCGACCCACACCGAGTACGACTCGGGGTCGGTGCCGATGGAGTAGTCGAAGCCGTCGAGCGCGTCGACGATCGCGTCCTGGTCCTCGAAGTCGAGGCCGCGGTCGAGCCCGTGCCAGGCGAGCGCGCGGTAGGCCGCTCCCGTGTCGAGGAACTCGAAGTCCAGGCGACGGGCGGCAGCCCTCGACACGCTGGACTTGCCGCTGCCGGCCGGGCCGTCGATGGCGACCACGACGGCCTCGCCGAAGTCGCCCTGCTCGGCGGCCTCGGAGCGCGCCTCGCGCTCGGGAGCCGCGCCCCCGTCCTCCGGGATGCTCTGCTGTGCCCGGCGGGCGGGCGTCATCCTGTTCAGGCCGCCCTCCTGCCTGTTCTGCTCGGTGCTCATCCGGCGATCCTCCAGCCGCGTATGGTCAGTTCTTCGGTCAGCGGCGCGACCGCTTCGGGCACCACCGAGATCTCGGCGAGACCCACTCGGCGCCCCTGCGCGTGCTCGAGGCGCACGTCCTCGAGATTGACGCCCGCCTCGCCGATCTCCACCAGGAGCCGCGCGAGGGTTCCGGGAGAGTCGTCGACGAGGACGATCAGGGTCGAGAAGCGCTGGTCCTGGCCGTGCTTGCCGGGCAGGCGCGCCACTCCGGCGTTGCCCGCGGCCAGGTGCTCGGCGAGCACGCGGCGCGAGCCGGGCGCCTCGAGGTCGCGGAGAGCGTCGGCGACCGCGGCGACGTCGTCGCGGAAGGCGTCGAGCACCGCGACGACGTGCTCGCGGTTCGCGGCCAGGATCTGCATCCAGAGCTCGGGGGCCGAGGCCGCCAGGCGCGAGACGTCGCGGACGCCCTGCCCGGCGAGGCGGAGCGCCGCGTTCGGGGCGTCGAGGAGGCGCTGGCCGAGCAGTGACGAGATCACCTGCGGGGCGTGCGAGACGAGGCCGACCGAGAGGTCGTGCTCCTCCGGGTCCATCTCGACGATGGTGCCGCCGAGGTCGAGAGCGAGGCCCTCCACCCTTGCGAGCGCGTCGGGCGCGGTCTCGCCGTCGCGGCAGATCACCCAGGGCCGGCCGACGAAGAGGTCTCCCCGCGCGGCAACCGGTCCGCCGCGCTCGCGGCCGGCCATCGGGTGCGAGCCGATGTAGCGGGCGAGGTCGACGCCGCGGGAGCGCAGCTCGCGCAGCGGCTGGGTCTTGACGCTCGCCACGTCGGTGACGACGGCTCCGGGGTGCGCCGCGAGCTCGCGCTCGACGACGCTCGCGGTGACGTCAGGGGGGACGCAGACGACGACGACGGAGGGCCGGTCGTCGGCGGAGGCGGCGCGGCCGGCCCCGTAGTCGATGGCGAGGGAGAGGCTCGCGGGCGAGGCGTCGTCGAGGACGACGTCGATCCCGCGGGAGGCGAGGCCGAGGCCGATGGAGGCGCCGAGCAGTCCGGAGCCGACCACCCGCACCGTCCCGGTCGTCCGCATCGCGGGCGGCGCGGGGTGCAGGAGCTCGTTCACCCCGACAGCCTAGCGATCGGCGCGGCGCTGCTTGTCGGCGCCGGACCGGCGCGGAGGACCGTCGCTCCGCCCGCCGCCGGCGGAGGAGCCGCCGCGATCGGACGACCGTCCCGCCGAGCCGCCGCGGTCGGACGACCGTCCCGCCGAGCCGCTGCGGTCGGACGACCGTCCGGACGATCCGCCGCGATCCGAGGATCGCCCGGCCGAGCCGCGTTCCGCCGGGGCGACGCGCTTGCCGCTGTCAGGCCGGGGCCGCCGCGCACCCGCGCTCGCCTTCTTCGAGGGGACCGCGGGAGCGGCCGCCACCGCCTCGCCGCCCTGCCGCGCGATCGTGAGCAGCGCGCCCAGCTCCTCCCGGGTCAGGTCGCGCAGATCGCCCGAGCGCAGGGTGCCCAGGTGCAGCGGCCCGAACTGGCGCCGGACGAGCTCGATCACCGGGTGGCCGACCGCCGCCATCATCCGGCGGACGACCCGGTTGCGACCGGAGTGCAGGGTGATCTCGACGAGCGAGGCGTTCGAGCGGCCCTCCGGCCGGCCGAGGAGACGCGCCTTGTCGGCGGCCACCGGTCCGTCGTCGAGCTCGATCCCGGAGGTCAGCGTCGCGATCGTCTGCGGGAGGACCTGCCCGTGCACCTTCGCGATGTAGGTCTTCGTCACTCCGAACGACGGGTGCGCGAGGACGTGGGCGAGCTCGCCGTCGTTGGTCAGCACCAGAAGTCCCGAGGTCTCGGCGTCGAGGCGCCCGACGTTGAACAGCCGCTCCTCGAAGTTCTTCGTGTAGAGGCTGAGGTCGGTGCGTCCGTTCTCGTCCGCCAGCGAGCTGACGACGCCGATCGGCTTGTTGAGCATGACGTAGCGGCGCGAGGTGTCCAGCTGCACCGCGACCCCGTCGACCTCGATCCGGTCGGTCGCCGGATCGATGCGGCGGCCGAGCTCGTCCGCCACCTCGCCGTTGACGCGGATCCGCCGCGCCACGATCATCTCCTCGACCACTCGTCGGGAGGCGACCCCCGCTGCCGCGAGGACCTTCTGCAGTCGTTCGCCGTCGGGGCCGCTGTCAGGCGCGCTCATCGAATCCGTCTCTTCCGTCGCTCAGTAGGGGGGAGATCTTCGGCAGCTCGTCGAGCGAGGTGAGGCCGAGGTGCACGAGCAGCTGCTCGGTGGTGCCGTAGAGGACCGCGCCCGTCTCGGGGTCGTGGCCGACCTCCGCGATGAGGCCGCGGCCGAGGAGGGTGCGCGCGACGGAGTCGACGTTGACCGCGCGGATCTGCGCGACCTGACCGCGCGAGACCGGCTGCTTGTAGGCGATCACGGCGAGCGTCTCGAGCGCCGCCTGCGAGAGCCGCGTCGGGTTCTGCGTCAGGACGAAGTCCTTGACCACCGGGTCGTACTCGCGGCGCACGTAGATCCGCCAGCCGGCACCGACCTCGCGCAGCTCGAAGCCCCGGCGGATCGCCCCGTCGGCGCCGTCGTAGTCGGCGACCAGGCGCTCGATCGACTGGCGGACCACGGCGATCGGCCTCGACAGCGCGGTCGCGAGGGAGGCGAGCGGCTGCGGCTCGTCCGCGACCATCAGGATCGCCTCGATCGCCCGGTCGATCTCGAACGCGACGGTCCCGGGGCCGGCGTCAGGAGTCATAGTCGGCTCCGAGCGCGGCGAGGCTCGCATCGCTCCACTGCTCGGCGACCCAGCGCAGCGTGAGCTCGCCGAGCGGCTCCGGCTGGTCGAACGAGATCGCGGCGTGCCGGTAGAGCTCGAGCACGGCCAGGAAGCGCGCGACGATCACGCCCTTCTCGTCGGCGTCCGCGATCAGCTCGCCGAAGGTGGCCCTCCCGCGGGCGCACAGCATCGCCACGACGTGCGCGGCCTGCTCCCGGATGCTGATCTGCGGGGCGTGCAGGTGGTCCAGGCCCACCGTCGGCAGCTCGCGCGGAGCGAGGGCGACGGTCGCGAGGGCGGCGAAGTCGGCGGGCGACAGGGTCCAGACGAGCTCCGGCTTCGCGGACCGGTACTCATCCTCCAGAGGCACGTCCCGCACGTGGCGGGCGGTCTCGATCGCGATCCGCTCGGCGAACCACGACGACACCTGCTTGAAGGCGCGATACTGCAGGAGCCTGGCGAACAGCAGGTCTCGCGCCTCCAGCAGCGCCGCGTCCTCGGCGTCGACGAGCTCGCCCTGGGGCAGGAGTCCGGCGATCTTCAGGTCGAGGAGCGTCGCGGCGACGACGAGGAACTCCGACGCGCGATCCAGCCCCTCGAGCGAGTCGATCCCGTGCAGGTACGAGAGGAACTCGTCCGTCACGGCGCTCAGCGCGATCTCGGTGATGTCGACCTGCTGCTTCGCGATGAGGCTCAGCAGGAGGTCGAACGGACCCTCGAAGTTGGTCAGCGCGAGGTGGAACCCGGGGGGAGCGGCGCGCTCCTCGAGGAGGACCTCAGGCGACCGCGCCACGCGAGATCAGCTCCCTGGCGAGCTTGCGGTACGCCTTCGCGGCGTTGTGCTCGGGCGCGAACTGGGTGATCGGGACGCCGGACACGCTGGCGTCCGGGAACTTCACCGTGCGGCCGATCACCGTCTCGAGCACGCTGTCGCCGAAGGCGTCGACCACCCGGTCGAGCACCTCCCGCGAGTGCAGGGTGCGGGAGTCGTACATCGTGGGCAGGATGCCGTCGAGCTCGATCACCGGGTTGAGCCGGTCGCGGACCTTGTCGATCGTCTCGATCAGCAGGGCGACGCCGCGCAGCGCGAAGAACTCGCACTCGAGCGGGATGAGGACGCCGTGGCTCGCGGTGAGCGCGTTGACCGTGAGCAGGCCCAGCGAGGGCTGGCAGTCGATCAGGATGACGTCGTAGTCCGCGCTCACCTTGCGGAGCACCCGGGCGAGGATCTGCTCGCGCGCGACCTCGTTGACGAGGTGGACCTCGGCGGCGGAGAGGTCGATGTTGGCCGGGATGACGTCCAGGCCCGGCACGCGGGTCCTCCGGATCGCCTCGGCCGGGTCCTTCACGGTGCCGAGGAGCAGGTCGTAGATCGTGATGGCGTCGTAGGTGGTGACCCCGAGGCCGGCCGAGAGGGCGCCCTGCGGGTCGAAGTCGATGGCCAGCACGCGGCGGCCGTACTCGGCGAGGGTCGCGCCCAGGTTGATGGTCGTCGTCGTCTTGCCGACGCCGCCCTTCTGGTTGCAGAGCGAGATGATCCGGGCGGGGCCGTGACCGGTGAGCTCCACCGGCAGCGGGAAGTCGCGCAGGGGGCGGCCGGTCGGGCCGAGCGTCGGGGCTTCGAGACCGGTGAGCTCGGCCTTGTCGTCCGTCTTGCGTGTCACCTGCGTCGTCCTCGCTTCCGTGGCGGCGTGCGCTCCCGCGCGGCCTCCGACGAGTGTACCGGCGCCCCGCTCCCCGGCCGCCGCGCCCCGCCGCGCGGGTCCGCGGCTCTAGCGCCGCGCTCGCGGGTGCGCGGACGTGTAGACGTCCCGGAGCGTGTCCGCCGTCACCAGCGTGTAGATCTGCGTCGTCGCCACCGAGGCGTGCCCGAGGAGCTCCTGCACCACGCGGACGTCGGCGCCGCCCGCGAGCAGGTGGGTCGCGAAGGAGTGCCGGAAGGTGTGCGGCGAGATCTCCCGGTCCAGCCCAGCCTTCTCGGCGACGGCGCGGATGACCAGCCAGGCGCTCTGCCGCGACAGGCGGCTCCCGCGGACCCCCAGGAAGAGCGCCGGCGTCGCGCGCCCCCTCCGCGAGAGCTCGGGCCGCGCACGCACGAGGTACTCGTCGACCGCCTCGCGGGCGAAGCGGCCGAGCGGCACCATCCGCTGCTTGGACCCCTTGCCCGTCAGCCGCACCACCTCCGCGGCGACCACGTCGTCGACGTTCAGGTCCACCGCCTCCGAGATGCGCGCGCCCGTCGCGTAGAGCAGCTCCAGCAGGGCCCGGTCCCGCAGGTCCGCGAGCTCCTCGCCGCGCGCAGCGTCGAGCAGCGCCGCCATCTGCTCGACCGTGACCGCCTTCGGCAGGGTCATCGGGATCTTCGGCGGCAGCACGTCCCGGGCCACGTCGTCCGCGACGACCCCCTCCTCGAGGGCGAAGCGGTGCAGCCCTCGGACGCTCGAGAGGATCCGTGCGCGCGAGCTCGCCGCGAGCGGCCGCTCCGGGCGTGCGGCCAGCCAGGAGGAGAACTCCCCCACGTCGACGCGTCCGAGCTGCGCCAGATCGACGGTCCCGCGCTCCTCGAGCCAGCCGAGGTAGAGCTCCAGGTCGCGCCGGTAGGCCGCGAGCGTGTGCGCCGAGAGCCCGCGCTCCACGCTCGCCTGCCGGAGGTACGCCTCGGCGCAGGCGCGGGGGCTCACCCCCGGGGGTGGCGGACCCGCGGGTGGCGCGTCCACGGCGAGGACGCGTCGCCCAGCCCGTCCCAGTCGCGCGAGCGGAACGCGTGCGCCGCGAGCACCGCGATCGTCAGCGAGGGGTTCTGCACCCGGCGGGCGAGGACCGCCTCGACCGCCTCGTCCAGCGGCACCCACCGCAGCTCCATGTCGGCCTCCTCCGCCTCGCGGTCGAAGGCGGAGCCGGTGGACGAGAGCCCGCGGGCCAGGTAGATCCGGATGACCTCGTCGCTGCCGCCCGGCGAGGTGGCGAACTCCGAGAGCAGGTCCCAGCGCTCGGCCTGCAGGTCCGTCTCCTCGCCCAGCTCCCGCTGAGCGGCGACCAGCGGATCCTCGCCCTCGACGTCGAGCAGGCCGGCCGGGATCTCCCACTCGCGGGTGCGGACCGGGTGCCGGTACTGCTTGATCAGGGCGACGCGGCCCTCGTCGTCGAGGGCCAGCACCGCGACGGCTCCCGTGTGATCGAGGAACTCCCGGCGCAGCTCGCCGCCGCCATAGCGGAACGTCTCCGCGCGGACGCCCCAGACCATCCCGTCGAAGACGCGCTCACTGGTCAGGACCTCCGGCTCGACGAGCTCGTCCGACAGCGGCTCACTCATCGGCGCCCGCCTCCGATGCCGGGAAGAGGCGCGAGGCCTCCTGGCGCTCGAGGGCGGCGGTCACGAGGCCGCGGAAGAGCGGGTGCGCGGCGTTCGGGCGCGAGCGGAGCTCCGGGTGCGCCTGCGTGCCCACGTAGTAGGGGTGCTTCTCGCGGGGCAGCTCGACGTACTCCACGAGGTGGCCGTCGGGCGAGAGGCCCGAGAACCAGAGCCCCGCCTCGGCGATCCGGTCGCGGTAGCGGTTGTTGACCTCGTAGCGGTGACGGTGGCGCTCGGCAGCCTCAGGTGCGCCGTACACCTCGGCGACGATCGAGCCCTCGGCGAGCTCGGCCGTGTAGAGGCCGAGGCGCATCGTGCCGCCCATGTCCCCGGACGCGAGGATCTCGACCTGCTCGGCCATCGTCGCGATGACGGGGAACTCCGTCTCCGGATCGAACTCCGACGACGAGGCCCCCTCGAGGCCGGCCTCGTTGCGGGCGTACTCGATGACCATGCACTGCAGGCCGAGGCAGAGCCCGAGCGTCGGGATCCCGTTCTCCCGCGCGAAGCGCAGCGCGCCGAGCTTGCCCTCGATGCCGCGGATGCCGAAGCCGCCGGGCACGCAGATGCCGTCGAGCTCGGAGAGCGCCTTGGCCGCAGCCTCGGGGTCCTCGAGCCCGTCGGAGGCGATCCAGCGGATGGCGACCTTCGTCTGCTGCGCGAAGCCCCCGGCTCGCAGAGCCTCCGTCACGGAGAGGTAGGCGTCGGGCAGGTCGATGTACTTCCCGACCAGACCGATGGTGACCTCGTGCTTGGGCTCGTGCACGGCCTCGAGCAGTCGCGACCAGCCGTCCCAGACGACCTCGCCGGCCGGGAGGCCCAGCTGGTCGATGATGTAGGCGTCGAGGCCCTGCTCGTTGAGCATCTGCGGGATCTCGTAGATCGACGCGACGTCCTTGGCGTTGACTACGGCCTGCTCGTCGACGTCGCACATCAGCGCGATCTTGCGCTTGTTCGACTCCGAGACGGGCCGGTCGCTCCGCAGCACCAGGGCGTCCGGCTGGATGCCGATCGAGCGCAGCGCCGCGACGGAGTGCTGGGTGGGCTTGGTCTTCTGCTCGCCGGAGGCGCCCATGAAGGGCACCAGCGAGACGTGCACGAAGAAGACGTTGCGGCGGCCGAGCTCGTGGCGGACCTGGCGGGCCGACTCGATGAACGGCTGGCTCTCGATGTCGCCGACGGTGCCGCCGATCTCGGTGATGATGACGTCCGGCTGCGGGTCGTCCTCCGACTGGAGGCGCATGCGCCGCTTGATCTCGTCCGTGATGTGCGGGATGACCTGGACCGTGTCGCCGAGGTACTCGCCGGCGCGCTCGCGCGCGATGACCCTCGAGTAGATCTGGCCGGTCGTGACGTTCGCGGCCTGGTTCAGGTTGATGTCGAGGAAGCGCTCGTAGTGGCCGATGTCGAGGTCGGTCTCTGCGCCGTCGTCGGTCACGAAGACCTCGCCGTGCTGGAACGGGTTCATCGTCCCCGGGTCCACGTTGAGGTACGGGTCGAGCTTCTGCATGACGACGCGCAGCCCGCGCGCGGTCAGCAGGTTGCCCAGGCTCGCGGCCGTGAGTCCCTTGCCGAGCGAGGAGACGACACCGCCGGTGACGAAGATGTGCTTCGTGATCTTCGAGGGGGCGTCCTGCCCGGCCGTCGAAGCGTTCCGGGTCGAGGACCCGGAGGAGCCCTCGGGATCCGAGGGAGAAGAAGAGGAAAGGCCCGCGTTCGTAAAGTCCACCACGGGGTTCCACCGTAACAGCAGAACGGCGGCGGCGGACCGCCCGGGACGGATCGATGTCGTCCCGGGCCGCTCGCGATCAGCCCCGTCGGCTCGATTCGAGGAGCTCCCGCGCATGAGCGAGAGCGTTGGCGGAGTCGGTGAGCCCCGAGAGCAGGCGCGCCATCTCGGACACCCGCTCCTCGGAGTCGAGCTGCGTCACGGCGCTCGAGGTCACCGCGCCGTCCGAGCCCTTCTCGACGCGGAGGTGGTTCGTGGCGAATGCGGCGACCTGCGCGAGGTGGGTCACCACGATGACCTGCGACGTCTCGGCGAGCCGCGCGAGCCGTCGGCCGATCTCGATCGCCGCTGCTCCGCCGACCCCCGCGTCGACCTCGTCGAAGACGAACGTCGGCACCGGGTCGTTGGCGGCGACCACGACCTCGATCGCGAGCATCACCCTCGAGAGCTCGCCGCCCGAGGCTCCGCGGGCGAGGGGCCGGGGTGCGGCCCCGGTGTGCGGCTGGAGCAGCATCTCGACGGAGTCGCGCCCGTGGACGCTCGGCTCCCCCGCGGCCGTCACCTTCACGTGCAGGCGCGCATCCGCCATGGCCAGCGCGGTGAGCTCGTCGCTGACCCGCTCCCCCAGCTCGGCGGCCGCCGCGGTCCGCAGCTCGGTCAGCCGGGTCGCGAGGCGGTCGACGAGGTCCGCGTCGGCCGCGGTGTCGGCCTCGAGAGCCGCGATCCTCTCGTCGTCGCCGTCGAGCTCGAGCAGGCGGAGTCCGGAGGAGTCCACCAGGTCGAGCACGTCGTCCAGCGTCGGTCCGTAGGTGCGGGCGAGCAGGGACAGCTCCGCCCGCCGGTTCTCGATCAGCTCCAGGTCGTGCGCGCCGTCGAGGTCGAGCTCCGCCAGGTAGGAGGAGAGCCCGCCGGCGGCGTCGACGAGGAGCACCGCCGCCTCGCCGAGCGTCTGGACCGTCGGCTGCAGGGCGGCGTCGTGCTCGGCCGCCCGCTCCAGCACGCGCCGCGCCGTCTCGAGGAGCCCGAGCGCGTCCCGCCCGTCCAGCTCCTCGGACGAGATCGCCTCGCGGGCCTCGCCGGCGGCGAGCCGGAGCTGCTCGATGCTCCCGAGCCGGGCGGACTGCGCCGCGAGCTCGACGTCCTCCCCGCGCTGGGGGGCGACCACCTCGATCTCGGCGAGGGCCGAGCGGAGCCGTTCGGCTTCGCGGGCGCGCGTCTCCCGGGCCTCGGTGAGCGAGTCGAGCTCCTCCCGGTTGGCCCGCCAGCGCTCGAAGGCGCTCGCGTAGTCGCAGAGGGCGTCGGCGAGACCGGGTCCCCCGAACCGGTCGAGCGCCTCGCGCTGCGCCGCGGCGGAGCGGAGGCGGATCTGGTCCGACTGCCCGTGCACGACGACCAGCTGATCGGCGAGCTCGCTCAGCACGCTGACAGGTGCGCTCCGGCCGCCGACGACGGCTCGCCCGCGTCCCTCCGCCGAGACCGACCGCGCGAGGAGCAGCTCCGGGCCGTCGAGATCACCGCCGGCGTCATGGACGCGCTCGGCGACCGGGCCCTCCTCGGGGACCAGCCAGCGCCCCGACACCCAGGCCTGCTTCGCTCCCGAGCGCACCGCGGACGCGTCCGAGCGCGCGCCCAGCACGAGGCCGAGCGCCGTGACCACCATCGTCTTGCCGGCGCCGGTCTCGCCGGTGACCGCGGTGAAGCCCGGTCCGAGCGGGAGCGTCGCCTCGGCGATCACTCCGAGGTCGCGGATCTGCAGCTCTTCGAGCATCGGGCCTTACTCCGTCTCCGCCGACCCCCGCCATCCGCGGATGGGGAGACCGAACTTGTGCACGAGTCGATCGGTGAAGGGGGCGTCGTGCAGGCGCGCGAAGCGCACGGGCACGGGCGAGCGACGGTAGACGACGCGCGCTCCCGGCGGCAGCTCGTAGGCGCGCCGGCCGTCGGCCCAGAGGACGCCGACGCCGTCGGTCCTCTCCTTGACCTCGACGGCGAGGCTCGACGACGGACCCACGACGAGGGGCCGCGCGAAGAGCGCATGGGCACTGAGCGGAACGAGGAGCATCGCCTCGACGGTCGGCCACACGACGGGGCCGCCTCCGGAGAAGGCGTAAGCGGTGGAACCGGTCGGAGTGGACACGACGATGCCGTCGCAGCCGAAGCTCGACAGCGGCCGTCCGTCGACGCCCACCATGACCTCGAGCATCCGCTCGCGGCTGCCCTTCTCGACGGTGGCCTCGTTGAGCGCCCAGGTCTCGTAGACGACGGCCTCGTCGATCTTGACGCGCACCTGCAGGGTCATCCGCTCCTCGACCGCGTAGTCGCCGTCGAGCGCACGGGCGACGGCGTCGTCGAGATCGTCCCGCTCGCTCTCGGCGAGGAACCCGACGTGACCGAGGTTCACGCCGAGCAGAGGGGCCGTCCCGGACCGGACGATCTCCGCCGCGCGGAGGATAGTCCCGTCCCCGCCGAGCACGAACACGAGCTCGATGGACTCGAGCGGCACGTCGGACCCGAGCACGGCGACGTCGCTCAGATCCGGAGCGACCGCGACGATGTCGCCCTTGTCGTCGGCGCAGAGGACGGGGTGGGCGCCGGAGTTCCGGAGACGCTCGACGACGAGGACCGCCGCATCGAGGGAGTCCGTCCGTCCGGTGTGGGCGACGACGAGGATGTTGCGCTCGTCACGAGGGGACTGCATCGAGGGTGTGTCCTTCTGGTCGGTCGACAGCGGCGGACACGATCGCGTCACCCGGTGGTGAGCGCGGTGACCGCGTCCCTCCATTCTGTCGGAATCGTTCCGCGGTCGCGGTGGAGGTGCGCCAGATACTCGCGATTCCCAGCGCCCCCCGGGAGTGGCGACTCGGCCAGCCCGACGACGCCGAGCCCCAGGTCCCACGCCGACCACAGGACGTCCGAGAGGGCCTCGCGACGCAGCTCCGGATCCCGGACGATCCCCTCCCGCACCCCCAAGCGGCCGACCTCGAACTGCGGCTTCACCAGCACCACGAAGTCAGCGAGCGGATCCACAGAGGCGGCGACCGGAGGCAGAACCATCCGCAGGGAGATGAAGGACACGTCGGACACGACCAGGTCCGGAACGATCTCGGTCCTGGCGGCTTCGGCGAGCCGGGCGGCGGTGAGATCCCGCGCATTGAACCCCTCCACCACGTGGACGCGATCGTCGGACCGGATCCGGGGAGCGAGCTGCGCGTGCCCGACGTCGAGGGCGATCACCGAGGCGGCGCCGCGCTCGAGCAGGACCTGCGAGAACCCGCCCGTCGACGCCCCGACGTCGAGAGCGTTCCGGCCGGCGACTCGCACCGTCGCGAAGGTGTCGAGGGCGGCGAGCAGCTTGTGGGCGGCCCGGCTGACGTAGTGGTCGAGGCCGGCGACCGCGACGTCCTGATCGTCGCGGACGCGGATCGAGGGCTTCAGTGCAGGGACGCCGTCCACCGTCACCAGACCG
This sequence comes from Rathayibacter sp. AY1D5, assembly GCF_002932515.1. Taxonomy (NCBI): domain Bacteria; kingdom Bacillati; phylum Actinomycetota; class Actinomycetes; order Micrococcales; family Microbacteriaceae; genus Rathayibacter; species Rathayibacter sp. AY1D5. The sequence goes on along the minus strand of NZ_PSVU01000003.1, from coordinate 767 downwards.
TCGGCGATCATCCGAGCGGCATGGGTGCGGGACCGGGCGATGCCCCGTTCCGCGAGAGCCGAGTCGAGTCGCGAGTCGTCGGTCATCGGTCGCGGTCCGCGTTCTCGAGACGGATGCGCAGCTGCTCCTGCAGCTGGACGTATCCGGCTGCCCTCTTGTCGAGCGGAGTCTGCTCGATCCGGAGGAGCTCGTCTGACAGGACGTGCTCCTCCACGGGGTCGAAGCCGTTCTGGAGCGGCCTCGATTCCGGGGAGGGCGTCGGGTCGTGCTGAGACATCGCTGCTCCTCGTTACGGAGTCGGGCGACGACGGTCATCGTCGCTCCGGCCGCTCCTGTTCGTCCTCGAACAGAGACCGACCGGTTAAACAGCGATGGCCACCCATTTCTGGGTGGCCATCGTGAATGGTGTCCGGCGGTGTCCTACTCTCCCACAGGGTCCCCCCTGCAGTACCATCGGCGCTGAGAGTCTTAGCTTCCGGGTTCGGAATGTGACCGGGCGTTTCCCTCTCGCTATGGCCGCCGTAACCCTGGCGACACACGCACCCGAGGGCACATGGTCAAATCTGGGTTACACGCCGTGCGTGTATTCAATTGTTCCGCACCTCCCGAAGGAGGATGCGGGGTGCCCGTCTTCTGGGAACCACAAAGTGGACGCGAGCAATCTCTGACCACTCCTACCAGCCTTTACAACGGTATGAGTGTAGTGATTATCAAGTTATCGGCTTATTAGTACCGGTCAGCTCCGACAGTCTTTAGTCCTGTCTTCC
>NZ_PSVU01000029.1:0-49987 GCF_002932515.1 Rathayibacter sp. AY1D5 | reverse complement strand
GCTACGACGTGCGGATCGGCCGCCGCTTCCTGAACGCGGGCATCGGCTTCGGAGGCGGCTGCCTCCCGAAGGACATCCGCGCCTTCTCGGCCCGCGCCGACGAGCTCGGCGTCGGCGAGTCCGTCGCCTTCCTCAAAGAGGTCGACGCGATCAACCTGCGTCGCCGCCAGCGCGTCGTCGACCTCGTCACCGAGGGCCTCGGCGGCTCCGTCGCGGGCCGCCGCATCGCGGTGCTCGGTCTGGCATTCAAGCCGGAGTCGGACGACATCCGCGACTCGCCGTCGCTCGACGTCGCCGCGCGCCTGCACGACCTCGGTGCGACCGTGGTCGCGACCGACCCCGAGGCGATCGAGAACTCGCGCCGCCGCTACCCCGAGATCACCTACACGACCGACGTCGACGAGGCGCTGGCCGGTGCCGACGCCGTGGTCGTCGTGACGGAGTGGAAGCAGTTCCGCGCCCTCGACCCCGCGGCCACGGCGGCGAAGGTGGCCAACGCCTTCCTCGTCGACGGTCGCAACTGCCTCGACCCCGCCGCCTGGCGTGCGGCCGGCTGGGAGTACCGCGGCCTCGGCCGCTGACGCGGCGGAGCCGTCGTCTCAGCGGACGCGGCTCGGCTGATCCGCCACGACGCCGGAGGTGCCGCGGAGGGGGATGTGCGCGAAGGCGTCGTCCCACTCCGCCGCCCTCCGGCGTCGTCGTGCGCGGACGACCATCCGGAGCAGGACGCCGGCGACCGCGCCGAGGAGGGCGCCGGAGGTGTTCATCACGACGTCCTCGACGGTCGCGAAGCGCGCGGAGAGGAAGAGCAGCTGGCCCGCCTCGATCAGCGAGCTCACGACGGCGCCGACGGCCACAGCGACCCACGCCCTCCGGAGCCGCAGGTTGAGGGCCAGGAGCAGCCCCAGGGGCACGAACAGGGCGATGTTGGCAGTCGACTCGATGAACGCGTAGTCGACCATCGGGAGGCCGTGCCGGGCGAACCAGGAGGTCACTCGGCCGAGATCCCCCCGCACTCCCGCATCGACGGGCGTCGGCCAGAAGGCGATCGCTGCGAGCGCGACCACGTAGGGCACGCCGATGGCGAGGGTGAGGCGGGTGAGCGACCGGGTCACGGTGCTCCTCTCGTCGGTCGTCGGGCGGGGGCGGCGACGACGGCGGAAGAACAGTCTCGCTCCCGGCTGCTGGGATCGGGCCGGGAGGCGCGGGGGAGTGGGCTGGAGGCACGCCCGTGCGCAGGACGCTTGGGACGCCGACAGGAGTGCTCGAGCCGGAGAGCGCGGGGCGGTGATCGCGCCGGCTCCGTCGTCGCCCGGGCTCCGGCCCGGGCGAGCATCCGCCTGCGTGCGAGCCCCGCCACAGCAGAATTCCGAGAACGCCCCGGGAACGACGAAGCCCGGCCGGATCATCGATCCTGGCCGGGCTTCTCACCGGTCGGGGTAGCGGGATTCGAACCCACGACCTCCTCGTCCCGAACGAGGCGCGCTACCAAGCTGCGCCACACCCCGGTGTGCTCATCACGGACAACCGCTCACGAGCCTCGACAATAGTAGCCGATTTCCGGACCGCCGTCGGACACCCCTCGTCAGGCCGCCGGAGTGAGCGTGACGAGGGTCACCTCGGGTCGGCAGGCGAAGCGCACCGGGGCGTAGATCGAGGTGCCGACTCCGGCGGACACGTTGAGGTACGAGCTGCGCAGTCCGTTGTCCCACGTCGTCGAGCCGGCGACCTTGTCGCGCGGGATGTCGCAGTTGGTGACGAGGGCGCCGAAGCCCGGGACGCAGACCTGCCCGCCGTGCGTGTGCCCGGCGAGGATCACCTCGGCGCCGCGGGCGACGAAGTCGTCGAGGATGCGCTGGTAGGGCGCGTGCGCCACGCCGATGCTGACCCCGGCCGGACCGTCCTCCGTCCCGCGCAGCTCGTCCACGGCTCCGGCGACGAGGTCGATGCGGTCGAGGCCGATGTGCGGGTCGTCGACGCCGAAGAACTCGATGCGCGTCCCCTTCACCGTGATGCTCTCGGCGCGGTTGTTGAGGTCCACCCAGCCGAGCCCGTCCGAGAAGAAGCCGGTCAGCCCGTCGGTGTCGAGATCGGCCTCGTGCTGCTTGGGGTTCTTGGAGGGGCCGACGAAGTAGCGGAGCGGGTTCTTGATCCGAGGGCCGAAGTAGTCGTTGGATCCGTTGACGAAGGCGCCGGGGATCCCGGCGAAGGGCTCCAGGGCCCGGCGGATGCCGAGCACGCCGTCGCGGTGGCCGAGGTTGTCGCCGGTGTCGACCACGACGTCGGGCGCCAGGGCGAGGAGCGAGCGGATCCACTCCTGCTTCTTGCTCTGCCACGGGGCCATGTGCAGGTCCGACACGTGCAGGACGCGGATCGGCTCGGAACCGGCGGGCAGCACCGGGAACGACGTGCGCCGGACGGTGAACAGCGTCCGCTCGACGCCGATGCCCCAGGCCGCGGCGACGGCTCCGGCCGCGGCGACGGTCGCGAGGGCGGTGGTGAGGGGGCGACGGGTGCGTCCGGTCATGGGTCCTTCTCTCGCACGTCGGCCGCGAGCGCGGCCGCGTTCATTCTGCCGGACGCTCCCTCGGGAGCAGCCGGGGGTGCAGGGGCTCAGCCCGCGCGGGGCGGGGCGCCCGGTCCGGCGCTGATCTGCAGGGTGATCTCCGCGCCCCGGGAGACGCGCGACCCGGCGGGCGGGTTCGTCTGCGCGACCGTCCCTGCCGGGCGGTCGGAGGGGACCGGAGAAGTGTCGACGCGGACCGTGAAGCCGACGGAGCGCAGTCGTGCGGCCGCCGCAGAGGGGCTCTGGCCGGTGACCTGGGGCACGGCCTCCTGCGGAGCGTCGACGAGCGAGCGGACGGGAGCCGGGAACGCCGTCCCGCCGTACTTCGCGTCGGCGACGCGCATGATGCGCGGCCAGATCTGGTGGCGCACCTGCCCGGCGTTCACCCGGTTGAGACTGAATCCGCGCATGGAGGTGAAGCCGGTCACGTTGCCGACCCAGGTGGCGGTGGCGACCTCGGTGCTCGCGCCGACCATCCACGTGTGCAGCGCGTCGTCCGTGGTGCCGGTCTTGCCGATGTGCGGCACCCCGGTGCGGGGGTTGGAGGGGGCGCCGGTGCCGCCCGTCACCACCTGCTGCAGGGCGTAGCCGGCGGTCGCGGCAACCTCCTCGGACATCCCCTGGCTGCACTCGGAGGCGGGCGGCGCGACGTCGGCGCCCGTGCGGTCGACGATGCGGTCGATCGCGATGGGCGTGCAGACGGTGCCCTTGTTCGCGAAGCCGGCGAAGGCCGTGGCCATCGTGAGCGGAGCGATCTCGTTGGTGCCGAGGATGGTCGGCGCGAGCTTCTGCAGCTCGGTCCCGTCGGCACGGTGCACGCCCATCGCCAGCGCCGTGTTGCGGATGCCGCAGAGGTCCAGCTGCTGGGCCATGGCGGCGAACGAGGTGTTGATCGAGCCGGTCGTGGCCTGCAGGGCCGTGGTCACTCCTCCGTTGCCGCCCTCGTCGTTCCCGGGGTTCCAGGACTCGCCGTAGTAGACGCCGTCGGGCTCGCAGCTGTCACGGAAGGTCGTGTAGGCCCGGCGGGTGCCGTCGACGCTCTCGCCGAGCGAGTGCCCCTCCTGCAGCCACTCCGCGAGGGTGAACACCTTGTAGGTCGAGCCGACCTGGAATCCCGAGGAGCCGCCGTACCCGAAGTCGGTGTTGTAGTTGACGCTCGTGTAGTTGGGGCCCGTCAGGTCCGGATCGTTGGAGTAGTCCTTGTTCTGGGTCATCGCGAGGATGCGGCCGGTGCCGACCTCGACCGAGACGCTCGCGCTGCCGATGTTCACGTTCGCCATCGACTTGGGCACCCAGTCGTCGGTGGCCGAGACGGCGGCCTGCTGCAAGTCGGAGTCGAGGGTCGTGTAGATCCGGTAGCCGCCGCGCTTGAAGGTGGCGTCGCGCTCGTCCTGACTCGCACCGAACGCGTCGTCGTTCTTGATGACCCAGGTGACGTAGTCGCAGAAGAAGGCCGCGATTCCGGCCGTCTGGCAGCCGGTGCTCGGCTCGGTGATGTTCGGCGTCACGGGCTCGGCGACGGCCGCCTGCGCCTGCTCGGACGTCACCTTCGACTCGAGGTCCATGCGGGTCACGATGTAGTCGCGCCGGTCCCGGGTCTGCGGGTAGCCCTCCGCGGCGGGGTTCGCCGGGTCGCCGGGCCGGTCGAAGCGGAACTTCTCGGGGTTGTTCACGATCGCGACGAGCGCGGCGGACTGCGCGAGCGAGAGGTCCTTCGCGCTCACTCCGAAGTAGTAGCGGGCGGCCGCCTCGACGCCGTAGACGGTGCCGCCGAACAGGGCGATGTTGAGGTAGCCCAGCAGGATGTCGTTCTTCGGATACTCCTTCTCGAGCCCGATGGCGAGCCGCATCTCGGCGACCTTGCGCTCCGGAGTGGTCTCCGTGGCCTCGCGGTAGGCCGCGTCGCGCTCGATCGGATCGCTGAGCGCCTCCGCCTTCTGCACGAGCACGTTCTTGACGTACTGCTGCGTGATGGAGGAGCCGCCCTGGACGTCCCCGCCCATGGCCGTGGTGGCGGCCGCGCGGACGGTGCCGAGCAGATCGATGCCGCCGTGCTCGTAGAAGCGGGGGTCCTCGGAGGCGACCACGGCGTCCTTCACGAACGGCGAGATCTCGTCCCAGCCCACCTCGACGCGGTTCTGGGCGTAGAAGGAGGCGAGCAGCACGTCGCCGCCGGAGGAGTCCTTCGCGTACACGTCGCTCTTCTCGGCGAGCGTGCCGATCTCGAGGTACTCGGGGAGGTTGTCGAACATCTCCACCGTGTTGCCGGCGGCCATGCCGCTCAGCGCGATCGCCGGCGTCACCGAGGCGGCCACCAGGACTCCCGCGACGACGCTCATGGCGACGATGCCGATCAGACCGCCGACGGCGCCCCCGATGGTCTTCACGACTCTGGTCCCGCCCTGCCCCGACATAGAATCAGCGTAGTCGCCGCGCTCGGACGAGCCGCGGCGCTCATCCCGCCGACGCGCGGCGCTCAGCAGTCGTCCCGCACCGGCCGCACTCGAGGAGAGCCATGTCCGTCCCGCGCTGGGAGTACATCACCACCCCGCTGATGATCCACAACACCACGGCGATCCTGAACACCTGGGGATCCGAGGGCTGGGAGCTGGTCCAGATCGTGACCGGTCCCGAGGGCGGCCTCGTCGCGTACCTCAAGCGCCCCGTCGCCGAGGCCGGCGCGTGATCGCCGAGCGTCTCGCGGAGCTCGGCGTCGAGCTGCCGGCGGTCGCGGTCCCCGCCGGCGCCTACGTCCCCGCCGTCGTGCACGGCGGCCTCGTCTACACGGCCGGGCAGATCCCCTTCGTCGACGGCTCTCTGCCGATGGTCGGCAAGGTCGGCGACGAGGTGTCGCCCGAGCAGGCGAAGGACCTGGCCCGCACCTGCGCCCTCAACGCGCTCGCGGCCGTCGCCGACGCGATCGGATCGCTCGACCGGGTGACGCGGATCGTGAAGCTCACCGGCTTCGTCGCGTCCGCCTCCGGCTTCACCGGGCAGCCCGGCGTGATCAACGGCGCCTCGGAGCTGCTCGGCGACGTGTTCGGCGAGCCCGGCCGTCACGCGCGCTCGGCCGTCGGGGTGGCGGAGCTGCCCCTCGGCGCTCCCGTCGAGGTCGAGCTGATCGTCGCCTTCGACTGACGCACCGCCCCCTCCGGCCCACGCGGCGGGAGGGGGCGGCGCCCGGTCAGTCCGCGGCGATCGCGGAGGAGATCACCGCCATCACCTGCGTGTCCGCGAGCGTCGTCGTGTCGCCCACGGCACGTCCCTCCGCCACGTCGCGCAGCAGCCGGCGCATGATCTTCCCCGAGCGGGTCTTGGGCAGCTCCTGCACCACGAAGATCCGCTTCGGGCGGGCGATCGCGCCGATGTGCTCGGCGACGTGCGCCTTCAGGGTGGCCTCGAGCTCGTCGTGTCCGTGGGCCAGCGCCTCGGCCTGGCTCGCCTTCGCGATCACGAACGCGACCACGGCCTGGCCGGTGGTCTCGTCCGCGGCTCCCACGACGGCCGCCTCGGCGACGACCGGGTGCGAGACGAGGGCCGACTCGATCTCGGCCGTCGAGAGGCGGTGGCCGGAGACGTTCATCACGTCGTCCACGCGCCCCAGGAGCCAGAGGTCGCCGTCCTGGTCGCGACGCGCTCCGTCGCCCGCGAAGTAGCGGTCGCCGAACTTCGACCAGTAGGTCTCGACGTAGCGCTCCGGGTCGCCCCAGATGCCGCGCAGCATCGCCGGCCAGGGCTCGGTGATCACGAGCAGTCCGCCCTCGTCGGCGCCGACCGGCGTCCCGGCGTCGTCGACCACGTCGATCGAGATCCCCGGCAGAGCGACCTGCGCGGACCCGGGCTTGAGAGTCGTCACCCCGGGCAGAGGGGACACCATCATCCCGCCGGTCTCGGTCTGCCACCACGTGTCGACGATGGGGGTGCGGCCGCCGCCGATGACGTCGCGGTACCAGACCCACGCCTCCGGGTTGATCGGCTCGCCGACCGATCCGAGCAGGCGCAGGCTCGAGAGGTCGAAGCGCTGCGGGATCTGCCGGCCGAGCTTCATGAAGGAGCGGATCGCCGTGGGAGCCGCGTAGAGGATCGTCACGCCGTGCTTCTCGACGATCTCCCACCAGCGGCCGGGATGCGGGCTGTCGGGAGTGCCCTCGTACATCACCTGGGTGGCGCCGTTGGCGAGTGGGCCGTAGACGACGTAGCTGTGCCCGGTGATCCAGCCCACGTCCGCGGTCGACCAGTAGACGTCCGACTCGGGGTGCAGGTCGAAGACCGCGCGGTGCGTGAAGGCGACCTGGGTGAGGTATCCGCCGCTGGTGTGGAGGATGCCCTTGGGCTTACCCGTGGTGCCACTGGTGTAGAGGATGAAGAGGGGCTGCTCGGCGGGGAACGGCTTCGCGACGTGGTCGGCGTCGACCGCCACGATCTCCTCGTGCCACCAGAGGTCGCGCCCCTCGTGCCAGGCGACCTCGTTGCCTCCGCGGCGCACGACCAGGACGTGCTGGACGCTGGACTCGCCGCCGAGGGCGAGCGCGGCGTCGACCGCCGGCTTCAGGGGCGAGACGGCGCCCTTGCGCCAGCCGCCGTCGGCGGTGATGACGAGTGTCGCCTCCGCGTCGTCGATCCGCGCGCGGAGGCTCTCGGCGCTGAAGCCGCCGAAGACGACGGAGTGGACCGCCCCCAGCCGGGCGACGGCCAGCATCGCGATGACCGCCTCCGGGATCATGGGCAGGTAGATCGCGATGCGGTCGCCGGCGCGGACGCCGAGGCTCGTGAGCAGGTTCGCGGCGCGCTTCACCTCGGCGGTGAGCTCGGCGTAGGTGATCGAGCGGGAGTCGCCGGGCTCGCCCTCCCAGTGCAGGGCGACACGGTCGCCGTGGCCGGCCAGGACGTGGCGGTCGAGGCAGTTGTAGGCCACGTTCAGCTCGCCGTCGTCGAACCACTTCGCGAACGGGGGCTCGCTCCAGTCGAGCGTGCGCGTGAACGGCCGGTGCCAGTGCAGGAGCTCGCGGCTCCGGTCGGCCCAGAAGGCGAGGCGGTCGGCCGCGGCCTCGTCGTAGAGCGCGGCGGTCGCGACCGCTCCGGCGGCGAGATCGGCCGGCGGCGGGAACCGGCGGGTCTCGTGGAGGAGGTTGTCGATGGCGTTCCGGTCGGCGGCCGGGGCGTCGGGGGGAGTGGACATCTGCGATTCGCTCCTTCGCGAGTGAGACGTTCGCCGGCCCGCGCGGTCGGCGTCGCACCACCGTAGCGCCCGCCTCCAGCGGGGATCGCCGAGCGCCGCAAGCTGGGTGCGGGGCGGGTGTCGGATAAGAGTCCGCAGAGAACAGGATCCGGGCTTGGCGAATCGCGATCCGTCCCCTACAGTTGCATACGGCCGAATGAACTTCGGCCCAGCGGCGCAAGTGATTCCCCCCAATCCAGCGCCGCCGAGGCGGCACCTGTTCCCCCCAATGGGTGCCGCCCCCTTCTTCCCGCCGGATCCGGCGGAGGGACGCCCCCGCTCGAGCCCTGCTCGCGGGGGCGTTTCCGCGTCGCCGGGACGTCTCGGGTCGCGGGACGCCTCCTCGTCGACCGGGCTTCTCTGCGCCGTGGGGCCCCTCCTCGGAGCGGCTCCCTGCCGAGAGCCCCGAGCCGCCCCTGCGCGCGCGTCCGGCCCGGGTCGTTCCTCCACAGGCGCCGACGCGGGCGTCTCTCCTCCGATCGGGCAGGGAGCGCCCCGGCGCGCGGAACGGGCTCCTAGCGTGCCGGGATGACCCGCGACTTCGTCCCCCTCGTCCCCGCCGAGCACCGCCGCGACCCGCTGCCGGTGCGGCCCGCCGCCGCCGGTCTCGGGCTGCTCGCGCCGCACGCCGCGGATCCCGCGGTGACCGACCTCTTCGTGAACGGCGGCGCGGGCCTCTGGATCGACCGGGGCGGTGGTGCGGAGCGGGTGCCGGAGTGGACGCTCGACGCCGCCGGAGCACGGCGGCTGGCCGTCGCGCTGGTCGCGGCCGGTGGACGGCACGTCGACGAGGCGAGCCCGTGCGTGGACGTCAGGCTCCGCCACGGGGTCCGCGTGCACGTCGTGCTGCCGCCGGTGGCGACCGGGGGAGCGCTCGTGTCGGTGCGGGTGCCGCGGTCGGACTCCTGGACGCTCGGGGAGCTGCAGGCGGCCGGGATGCTGGACGACGACGGAGTGCGGCTTCTGCGCCGGGCGGTCCGCGAGCGGTGGAACCTGCTGATCACGGGAGCCGGTGGATCAGGCAAGACCACTTTGCTCGGCGCCCTGCTCGGGTGCGCGGCGCCGACCGAGCGGATCGTCGCCATCGAGGACGTCGGCGAGCTCCGGCCCGCGCATCCGCACGTCGTCTCGCTCGAGGCGCGGCAGCCCAACCTCGAGGGCGCCGGTGCCGTGGGCCTGGACCGGCTCGTGCGGGAGGCGCTGCGGATGCGTCCGGACCGCCTGGTCCTCGGCGAGTGCCGCGGCGTCGAGCTGCGCGAGCTGCTGTCCGCGTTGAACACCGGGCACGACGGCGGTGCGGGGACCCTCCACGCGAACTCCCTCGAGGACGTGCCCGCGCGTCTCGAGGCGCTCGGGGTCCTCGCGGGGCTCGGGCCCGAGGCGATCGCCCGCCAGACGGTCAGCGCGATCGACCTGGTGCTCCACCTCGAGCGCCGCGACGGGCGGCGGCGGCTGGCGGCATTCGGGACGTTCGCGCTCGACGCGGCCGGCCGCCTGAGGGTCGAGGACGGGTCGCTCCCGAGCGCCTCGAGGTCGAGCGCGTGACGGGCCGCGACGGGCTGGACGAGGTCGCGGCCGTCGTGCACCGACTGGCCGTCCTCCTCGCGGCGGGAGTGGCTCCCGCGTCGGCCCTCGGGCATCTCGCGGGGGCGGAGGGGGCGGACAGCGGGGACGCGCGGCGGCGGCGGCTGCTCCGGGCGGTGTCGGAGGAGGCCGGCCGCGGGGGCGACGTGACGGAGGCGCTGCTGCGCGGGACGCCGGTTTCGCGGCGGAGCGGCTCGGAGCGGAAGCGGCCGCGACGGCGAGCGCCGGACACCGGTGAGGCGACCGCGTGGGCGGCGCTGGCCGCCGCGTGGCGGGTGGCCGCCGACTCCGGCGCGCCGGTCGCCGCCGCTCTCGGCGAGCTGGCGGAGTCCCTGCGCGAGCTGGCGCGCGCCCGCCGGGACATCGAGGTGGCTCTGGCCGGTCCCTCCGCCACCGGGAGGGTCGTGAGCGCGCTGCCGCTGGCGGCGCTGGGTCTGGGGGCACTGCTGGGCTTCGACGTGGTCGGCGTGCTCCTCGGGACGGTGCCCGGTGCGGTCTGCCTGGTCGGGGGAGCCGGGTTGATGGCGGCCGCGCACGCGTGGACGCGGCGCCTCGTCCGAAGCGCGGCCCCGGCCGATCCGGCGCCCGGGCTCGCGCTCGACCTCCTCTCGGTGGCGCTGGCCGGTGGCGGCTCGATCGAGTCGTCGCGCGCCCGGGTCGTGGCGGCGCTCGCCGAGTGCGGGCTCGACTCGGGCGAGCGCGTGCTCTCCGACGCGGACCCGGTGCTCGCCCTCTCCGCGGCGGCGGGCGTGCCGGCCGGACGCCTGCTCCGGAGCGAGGCGGCTCTGGTCCGGGCACGGGCGTCCTCCGGGGCGCGGGAGCGAGCCGCTCGGCTCGGCGTGACCCTGATGCTGCCGCTCGGGATCTGCGTGCTGCCGGCGTTCCTGCTGCTCGGAGTGGCTCCGATGGTCGTCTCGGTGCTGCTCTCGACGTTCTCGGTGGCGGCGTGACGCGGTCGACCGCTCCTCCACAGGGGCGGGATCGGGAGGCGTCTCCACGGATCGGCCGGAGGGTCGATCGGTGGGATCGGGAGTCAGCGATCCTCGGAGGAGGGGCACGGAGCGGGGCGGAACGGAGCAGGACGGATGAGCAGTGACACGGCGATCAGCGGCGGGGGAGTCTCCCGGAGTCGAGGACTCGGTAGGAGGAGGGATGCGGGAAGTGGTGTGCCCGGAACGAGCCGGGGCTCGAGGAGCGGCGGAGGTGCGGCGTCCGGCGGAGGTGCGGCGTCCGGCGGAGGAACGGGCATCGACGTCTCCGCGGGGCGCGTCGAGTGGCGCCGACCCGGGTGGGGAGGTCTCGGCGCTCTGGGCGACGAGGAGGGGTCGGCGACGGCGGAGTACGCGATCGCGACGATGGCCGCGGTCGGCTTCGCCGGGCTGCTGGTGGTCATCCTCAAGGGCGACGAGGTGCGGAGCATCCTGACCGACCTGGTGACCCGCGCGCTCACCGCGGCGGGATGAGAGGCCTTCCGCTGCTGCGCGGGCGGCTCGTCCAGGAGGAGGGCTCGGCCACGGCCGAGCTCGCGCTCGTGCTCCCGGCGGTGGTCGCGGTGCTGGCGCTGTGCCTGGGGTCGGTGGCGGCCTCGGCGCAGTACGTCCGGCTCGTCGACGCGGCCGCCGACGCGGCCCGGTCCGCGGCCCGGGGCGACGACCCCCGCGCGCCGCTCGCCCGGGTGGCGGGGGCGTCGCTCACGGCGGGGGAGCAGGACGGACTGGTCTGCGTCGACGTCGCGGCCCGGCTGCGCCCGCTCCCGGCGGTGTCGCTCCCGGTCTCGGTCCGGTCCTGCGCGCTGGGCGGGGGCGGATGATCCGCCGACTCCCCGGGGCTGTCCGCGACCGGGAGGAGGGCTCGGCCGCGGTCGTGGCGATCGGAGTCGTCGCGGGCACGATCCTGGTGACGGCCGCCGTCCTCGCCGGCTGCGCAGGAGTCGTCGGGCACCAGCGAGCGGTCGCCGCCGCGGACGCCTCGTCCCTGGCAGCGGCCGACGTCGCCTCCGGCCTGCTGGCCGGGGATCCGTGCGGACGTGCCGCCGCCGTGGCCCGCGCGAACGGCGCCGAGCTCGTCCTCTGCGACGTCGACGGCGGCGTCGCGAGAACGGAGGCGGCCGTCGCCGCGGGTCCGCTCTCCCTCACGGCGCGGTCGAGGGCCGGCCCGCCGCCCTGAGGGCGGGGGCAGCAGCGGGCGTCGTCCGGACCGAGGTTCGGACGACGCCGCGGGAGCGCGTCAGTCGGAGGAGAGTCGCTGGTACCGGTACGCGGCGGCGGTCGGCAGGGCGCCCGCGCCCTCGTCGTGCTCGAGGCCCCCGGCGAGGAGGTAGATGTAGCGGGAGCCCGCCCTCGCCCCGGGGATCTCGAGGCGTGCGGCGGGGGCCTGATCGTCGCCGTATCCCCGGCGGAGGGTCTTGCCCTCCAGCGGTCCGTCGAGGAGCTTGGCCGTGTAGGCGGAAGTCGTGGTGGTGTGCGTCGTTGCCATGCCTCATCATGCGCCGATCGGCGCCGCGCGTCACCCCCGCCGACGGCAGGCCGGGCAGGCGGCTCCGAGGCCGTGTCCAGCGTCCTCCCGAGGTCCCCGTGTCCTCGGGAGGGGGCAGGACGTCCGGGGTCAGTGTGTATGGTGTGCCTGTCGGGCGCCCCCGCCGATGGGGACGCGTCGCCGTTCCCCGCACCACGTCGCCGCGCACCGTCTCCCCGCAGCAGGGGACGTCGGACCACTGGTCGTCCGACCCGACAGCACCAATCGAGGAGAACTGTGTCCGGCACGAAGAAGCTGGTGATCGTCGAGTCGCCGGCGAAAGCCAAGACCATCGCCCAGTACCTGGGCGACGGCTACGAGGTGCTCGCCTCCGTCGGGCACATCCGCGACCTCATCGAGCCGAAGAACCTCCCCCCGGAGCTGAAGAAGGGCCCGCTGGGCAAGTTCTCCGTCGACGTCGACAACGGCTTCGAGCCCTACTACGTCGTGTCCGACCAGAAGAAGAAGACGGTCGCCGACCTCAAGCGCGCGCTGAAGAACGCCGACGAGCTCTACCTCGCCACTGATGAGGACCGCGAGGGCGAGGCCATCGCGTGGCACCTCCTCGAGGAGCTCAAGCCCAAGGTCCCCGTGCACCGCATGGTCTTCCACGAGATCACGAAGGACGCGATCCAGAAGGCGCGCGACAACACCCGGGACATCGACACCTCCCTGGTCGACGCCCAGGAGACCCGCCGCATCCTCGACCGCCTCTACGGCTACGAGATCTCGCCCGTGCTGTGGCGCAAGGTCGGCCCCGGGCTCTCGGCCGGTCGGGTGCAGTCGGCCGCGACCCGCCTGGTGGTCGACCGCGAGCGGGAGCGCCTGGCGTTCGTGTCGGCGAGCTACTGGGACCTCGCCACCGTGCTCGCACCCGAGTCGGACGCCGCGGCGGGCTTCGACGCCCGCCTGGCGCGGCTCGACGGCAAGCGGATCGGAAGCGGCCGCGACTTCGACGACCGCGGTCAGCTGAAGGGCGACGTCACCGTCCTCGACGAGTCCACCGCCGGTGCCCTCGCCGAGGCGCTGCGCGACCCCGCCACCACGGTCCGGGTCTCGAATCTCGAGTCCAAGCCGTACTCGCGCCGCCCCGCCGCCCCGTTCACCACGTCCACGCTCCAGCAGGAGGCGGCGCGCAAGCTCCGCTTCTCGGCGCGCCAGACGATGAGCGTCGCGCAGTCGCTCTACGAGAACGGCTTCATCACCTACATGAGGACCGACTCGCCCGGGCTCTCGCAGCAGGCGCTGAACGCGGCACGCACCCAGGCCGCGTCCCTCTACGGAGCCGAGACCGTCCCGGACAAGCCCCGCCTGTACTCCGGCAAGAACAAGAACGCGCAGGAGGCGCACGAGGCCATCCGGCCCGCGGGCGAGACCTTCCGCACCCCGGACCAGCTCTCGGGCACCCTCCGCGGCAACGACCTCCGCCTCTACGAGCTCATCTGGAAGCGCACCGTCGCCTCGCAGATGGCCGACGCCAAGGGCTCGACCGCCACCGTGACGCTGCTCGCCGAGCCGGCCGGCGACGTCGCGAAGACCGCCGAGTTCACCGCCTCCGGAACCGTCATCACCTTCCGCGGATTCCTGCTCGCCTACGAGGAGGGGCGCGACGAGGAGCGTCACGGCGCCCGCGACGAGAAGGACGCCAAGCTGCCGGTGCTCGAGGTCGGCCAGAGCCTGGTCGTCGCCGAGGTCGAGGCCAAGGGCCACGAGACCTCGCCGCCCCCGCGCTACACGGAGGCGAGCCTGGTCAAGGCGCTCGAGGAGCTCGGAATCGGCCGGCCCTCGACCTACGCGTCGATCATCTCCACCATCGTCGACCGCGGCTACGTCACTCCGCGCGGGACCGCCCTCGTGCCCAACTGGATCGCCTTCTCGGTGGTCCGGCTGCTCGAGGACTTCTTCTCCGACCTGGTGGAGTACGACTTCACCGCCGAGATGGAGGGCGACCTCGACCGCATCGCCGGCGGCGAGGAGGACCGCGTCGCCTGGCTCAACCGCTTCTACTTCGGCGGAGGCACGCACCCCGGGCTCCGACACGTCGTGGACAACCTCGGCGAGATCGATGCGAAGAGCATCAACTCCGTCCGGATCACGGACGACATCACCCTGCGCATCGGCAAGTACGGCCCCTACCTCGAGGTGGCCCAGGAGGAGGGGCAGGAGACGCCGCGTCGCGTCAACCTGCCGCTCGAGCTGGCTCCCGACGAGCTCACGCCCGCCAAGGCGCAGGAGCTCGTCGACGCCCCGGTGCAGACCGACCGCGTGCTGGGAAGCAACCCCGACTCGGGCAAGACCGTCGTCGTCAAGGACGGGCGCTTCGGCCCCTACGTGACCGAGGTCGATCCGGAGCCGGAAACCGCGGCGGATCCCGCCACCGGGGAGGTCGTCGAGCCCGTGCCCGCGAAGCGCGGCGCGAAGAAGCCCGCTGTCGTGAAGCCGCGCACCTCCTCCCTCTTCAAGTCCATGGACGTCGCGTCGATCGACCTGGCGACGGCGCTGCGCCTGCTCGACCTGCCGCGCACGGTCGGTGACGACCCCGAGAGCGGCGAGCCGATCACGGCTCAGAACGGCCGGTACGGCCCGTACATCAAGAAGGGCACCGACAGCCGGTCGCTCACCAGCGAGGACCAGATCTTCGAGGTCGACCTGCCGACGGCGCTCGAGATCTTCGCTCAGCCGAAGTACGGGGCGCGACGCGCGTCGAGCGCGCTGAAGGAGTTCGAGGCGGACCCCGTCAGCGGCAAGCCGATCCGGATCCGCGACGGACGCTTCGGCGCCTATGTGACCGACGGCGAGACCAACGTCACGATCTCCAAGGGCCTCACGATCGAGGAGATCGACTTCGAGCAGGCGGTCCAGATGCTCGCCGACAAGCGCGCGAAGGGCCCGGCCAAGAAGGCTCCGGCCAAGCGCGCGCCGGCCAAGAAGCCCGCGGCGAAGACCACGGCGGCCAAGACGACGGCGGCCAAGACGACAGCGGCTAAGACGACGGCGGCTAAGACGACGGCGGCTAAGACGGCCGCGGCCGCCAAGAAGACGACCGCAGCGAAGAAGCCCGCCGCGCCCCGCGCCACCGCCGCGAGCCGCGCGGCCGAGGCGGCCGCCGCCGAGACGTCGGACGCGACGGAGTCGTGACCGGGCTGTTCGTCACCCTCGAGGGCGGGGACGGCGCGGGCAAGACCACGCAGGCCCGGCTGCTCGAGGAGTGGCTGGGCACGCGGGGCGAGACCGTCGTCCGCACCCGCGAGCCCGGAGGCACCGAGGTGGGCCTGCAGATCCGCGAGATCGTTCTGCACCACCGCGGCGAGATCGACCCGCGGGCCGAGGCCCTGCTCTACGCGGCGGACCGCGCCCAGCACATCGGGACGCTCGTGCGACCGGCGCTCGAGCGCGGCGAGGTCGTCGTGCAGGACCGCTACATCGACTCCTCCGTCGCCTACCAGGGAGCCGGGCGGGTCCTCGACGCCGTCGAGGTCCGGCGGCTCTCGGAGTGGGCCACCCACGACCTGAGGCCAGACCTCACCGTCCTGCTCGACCTCGACCCCGCCGTCGCGCGGGGCCGGCTCGACGCGGCCCGCACCCGCTTCGACCGGCTGGAGGCCGAGAAGGCGGAGTTCCACGGGCGCGTGCGCGAGGCGTTCCTGGCGATCGCCGAGACGGACGCCGAGCGCTTCCTCGTCGTGGACGCCGCTCTCCCCGTCGAGGAGATCGCGGCCGCGGTGCGGGAGCGGGTCGCCGTCCTCCTCGACGGCGCGTCGGCTGTCGGTGCTCGCGGTTAGCCTGGTGGCATGACCGTCTGGAGCCAGCTCGTCGGGCAGGAGCACGCCATCGGCGCCCTGCAGGACGCCTCGACGCCCCGTGACGACCGTGGCCGGGAATCGTCGTCGATGACGCACTCCTGGCTCATCACCGGCCCTCCCGGGTCCGGCCGCTCGAACCTCGCCTACGCGTTCGCCTCCGCACTGCTCTGCCGCCGCGGCGGCTGCGGGGAGTGCCCCGACTGCCGCCAGGTCGCCGCCCGCTCCCATCCCGACCTCGCCGTGCTGACGACCGAGCGCGTGATCATCTCGATCGACGAGGTGCGGCGGCTGGTCAGCAGCTCGCAGTACTCGCCCTCGGTGTCGCGCTACCGCGTCATGGTCATCGAGGACGCCGACCGGATGAGCGAGCGCACGTCCAACGTGCTGCTGAAGGCGCTCGAGGAGCCGCCGGAGCGCACGGTCTGGATCCTGTGCGCCCCGAGCGAGGCCGATCTGCTCCCCACCATTCGCTCCCGCGTCCGCTCCGTGCGGCTCCGCGTGCCGAGCGTCGAGGACGTCGCCGGTCTCCTCGAGCGCCGCGACGGGGTCGACCCCGAGACCGCCGAGCGCGCCGCCCGCCAGGCTCAGAGCCACATCGGGATGGCGCACCGCCTGGCGACCGACGCGAACGCGCGCGAGCGGCGCGAGGAGACGCTCCGCATCGCCCTGCGCCTCCGCGGCGTCTCGGACGCGGTGCTCGGCGCTGCGCGGATGATCGAGGTCGCGACCGAGGACGCCAAGGCGATCACCCTCGAGCGCGACGAGGCCGAGCGGCAGCAGGCGCTGCGCTCGCTCGGCGTCGAGCCCGGGGGCACCGTGCCCGCGCAGCTCCGCTCGCAGCTGCGGGCGCTCGAGGAGGACCAGAAGCGACGCGCGACGCGGAGCCTCCGCGACGGCCTCGACCGGATCCTCGTCGACCTGCTCTCCCTCTACCGCGACGTGGTGCGCCTCCAGCTCGGAGCGCCCGGAGGCGTCATCAACGAGGAGGTCCGGACCGAGATGACCGCGCTCGCCGACGCGACTCCGCCCGACCGCACGCTCGCCGTCCTCGACGCGATCGCGACCGCCCGGCAGCGGATCGACGCGAACGTCTCCCCGGTCCTCGCTCTCGAGGCGCTGCTCGTCGTCGCGGCGCGCCGTCCGGTGGCCGCGTGAGGCGGGGGCGCCGGACGGCCGTCGTCCTCGCGCTCGTCGCGGCCGCGTCCCTCCTGACCGGCTGCTTCGCGCCCGGCCCGAGCGTCGACCGGACCTCCACCCCCTACCCGCAGACCGTCGACGACTCCCTGGAGCGCTACTACTCGCAGGTGCTGGTCTGGGACGACTGCGGTGACGGCGCTCTCTGCACCGACGCGACCGTCCCGCTCGACTGGGACGACCCCTCGGGGGAGACCGCGTCGATCGCTCTGGTGCGCCGACCCGCGACGAAGGGCCCGGCGATCGGGTCCCTGCTCGTGAATCCGGGCGGGCCGGGAGCGTCGGGCGTCGACTTCATCCGCGACAGCGCCGACTACGCGGTCGACTCCGCGCTCGCCGCCCGGTACGACGTCGTCGGCTTCGATCCGCGCGGAGTGGGCGCCTCCACCGCGGTCTCCTGTCTCGACGCCGCGGGCCTCGACTCCTACCTCTACGACATCACGCCCGGGGAGCGGGGCAGCGACGAGTGGATCCAGGCGCAGCGCACGTCCGCCGCTGCGTTCGCCGCCGCCTGCCAGGAGCGCAGCGGGCCGCTGCTGCCCGAGGTCGGCACCCCGAGCGCCGCCCGTGATCTCGACGTGCTGCGCGCGGCGCTCGGCGACGAGACGCTGCACTACCTCGGCTACTCCTACGGCACGTTCCTCGGAGCGACCTACGCCGGGCTGTTCCCGGACCGGGTCGGCCGCCTCGTCCTCGACGGCGCGATCGATCCGGCGGCCACCTCGTTCGACGTGGTGCGCGAGCAGGCGAAGGGGTTCGAGAGCGCACTGCGCGCCTACCTCGCCGACTGCCTCCGCTCGGACGACTGCCCGTTCACCGGCACCGTCGACGCGGGGATGGCCCAGCTGAAGCGCATGCTCGAGGACGTGGACGCCTCGCCGATCCGGGCCGCCGATGGCCGTGAGCTCGGCGCGAGCACGCTGTTCACCGCGATCGTCTATCCGCTCTACGACGCCACGGCGTGGGGAGCGCTGAGCGAGATGCTGGCCGACGTCCGCCGGGGCGACCCCGCGGTCGCGTTCCAGTACGCGGACGCCTACAACGGGCGCGACGCGGACGGCCGGTACGCGGACAACACCACCGAGGCGTTCCTCGCGATCAACTGCGTCGACTACTCCTACGACGCCGACACCGCCTCAATGCGCGCCGACGAGGCCGCTCTCGAGCAGGCCGCGCCGACGATCGGCCGCTACATGGCCTACGGCGACATCCTCTGCAGCGAGTGGCCGGCGGCGTTCGAGGGCTCCCGCGAGCCGATCACCGCGGAGGGCTCGGCGCCCATCCTGGTCGTGGGCACCACGAACGATCCCGCGACGCCCTACGTGTGGGCGCAGGCGCTCGCGGGCGAGCTCTCCGCCGGTCACCTGGTCACCTACGACGGCGAGGGCCACACGGCCTACAACAAGTCGACGTCCTGCGTGAACGACGCGGTCGACGCGTACCTGCTCGAGGGGACCGTCCCGGAGGTGGACCCGAAGTGCTGACCGAGCAGGAGCGGTCCCGCGAGCAGCAGCCCGGGCTCCGCGAGCGCAAGCGCCTGGCCACGCGGCGGGCGATCGAGATCGCCGTCCTCCGCCTCGCTAGCGAGCGCGGGCCGGAGCGCGTGACCATCGACGACGTCTCGCGCGCCGCCGACGTCTCCACGCGCACCTTCTTCAACTACTTCGCCTCGAAGGAGGACGCGCTGGTCGGCGGGCTCCCGGTCATCGCCGACGAGACGGCGGCGGCGTTCGTCGCGGGCCGGGGCGCCGTGCTCGAGGACCTGCAGCGGGTCTTCGTCGCCGCGATGGAGGAGCCGCTCGAGGAGGATCGGGAGCTGCACGTCCTCCGCCGCGCGCTCTTCCGCGAGCACCCGCATCTGGTCGGTCTGAAGATCGCGGGCATGCGCGAGTTCGAGCTCGCGGTCGAGGGGCTCGTCGCCGAGCGTCTCGGCCAGGAGGACGACGACGCGGAGCGGGTGCGCAGCCGGGCGCGGATGCTGACGCTCCTCGGGCTCGCCGCCGTCCGCCACGCCTGGGCGGCCTGGGTCGATCACGACGGCCGGGAGGCCCTGCCCGGACGCATCGCCCGCTCCTTCGAGGAGCTCCGCGGCGCGCTCGCCTGAGCCGAGCGCGGCGGTCGACGCCGCCGTCGCGGAGCCTCTGCTCGACCGCGCCGTCCTGATTCACGCCCGGGGGCGCGAGCAGGCTATGCTGTGTAATCGTGTCGGGGGCTCAGGCCCCGCGTGCACGCCGCCTTAGCTCAGTCGGCAGAGCGTCTCACTCGTAATGAGAAGGTCGTGGGTTCGATTCCCACAGGCGGCTCCCTCTCCCGTCATCCTCGACGTCCAAGCCGGATCCGTGAGTTCCCGGCCGGATCCGCGGCGTCCAGGTCGCGTCGAACTCGCGTCGCTACCCTGTTGCGGATGACCGACACGCCTTCTCCCCGTCGCCGCACTCTCGTGGTCGCCGCGGTGCTGGTGGCCGCCGTGCTCGGTGGCGGCGCCTTCGGCGTGGGGACGGCCCTCGGCAGCGCCGCGGAGCCCGGGGCGCTGCCCGTCGTCTCGACACCGACCGCCACCGCGACTCCCACACCGACGCCGACGGCCACGGCGCGGCCCATCGCCGAAGCGGCGGCCGAGGCGCTCCGCACCTGCTCGGTGGCGGGGCTCGCCGCCGACCCGCGCCTGGGCTCGATGCAGGCGCGTGTGGTCGACGCCGCGACGGGCGAGGTCCTGTTCGACCGCGGGGGCGGGACCGCGTCCCGCACCGCCTCCGCCCTCAAGATCCTCACGGCCGCGTCGGCGCTCGCGGTCCTCGGCCCGGACACGCGCATCGCCACCACCGTGGTCCGCGGGAGCGAGCCCGGAAGCGTCGTCCTCGTCGGCGGGGGAGACCTCACCCTGACCCGGCTCCCGACCGGCCGGGAGTCGACCTACGCCGGAGCGGCCCACCTCGACGACCTCGCGGCGCAGGTCGAGAGCGCCTGGGAGGCGGACCCGTCCACCGCCGGGACGCCGATCACGTCGCTGGTGCTCGACTCCTCCCTCTACTCGGGCGAGACCTGGCAGCCGAGCTGGAACCGCAAGGAGCAGGTCGACGGCTACATGCCCGAGATCACGGCGCTCCAGGTGGACGGCGATCGCGAGGACCCCACGGCCTCGACGTCCGAGCGCGGCACGGATCCGGTCGGCCGGGCCGGAGAGGCGTTCGCCGACGAGTTGGACGGCTCGCCCGTGGTCTCCACCGGGACCGCTCCCGCGGGCGCCGCGGTTCTCGGCACGGTGGAGTCGGCTCCGGTCGGCACGCTCGTGCAGCAGATGCTGCTCGTCTCCGACAATGCGATCGCCGAGATGCTCGCGCGGCTCGTCGCGATCCGCACCGGCGCGGGCAGCGACTTCGCTGCCGAGCAGGCCGGTGTGCTGCAGGGGCTCGCCGGTTACGGCGTCGACACGTCCGGGATCGCGATCGTCGACGGCTCCGGCCTGAGCGACGACAACGCGGTCGCGCCGGCGTACTTCACCGAGCTGCTCCGGAAGGTGCAGGCCCGCGAGGGGCAGCTGGGGATCCTCCTGGACGGCCTGCCGGTGTCGGGCCGGACGGGCTCGCTCTCCTACTCCGACCGCTTCGCCGGCGACAACGCCGCGGCCGACGGCGCGGTGCGCGCGAAGACGGGCTGGATCGACACCGGCTACACACTGGCCGGCGTGGTCACCGCGGCGGACGGCACCGAGCTGACCTTCGCGGTCTACGCTCTCGGCGACGTCTCCGACTCGGCGAAGACCGCGATCGACACTCTCGTGACGGGTGTCTACCGCTGCGGATCCTCGCTCTCCGACTCCTGACCCGGGCGGGTCGACCTCCCGCTCCTCCTCGCCACCTCCTCCCGGAAGGCC
Source organism: Rathayibacter sp. AY1D5 (assembly GCF_002932515.1). Taxonomy (NCBI): domain Bacteria; kingdom Bacillati; phylum Actinomycetota; class Actinomycetes; order Micrococcales; family Microbacteriaceae; genus Rathayibacter; species Rathayibacter sp. AY1D5. Next base: position 29,234 of record NZ_PSVU01000029.1, on the reverse strand, counting down.
CACGATGACCACCGCACTCCTGATCGTCGACGTGCAGAACGACTTCACCGAGGGCGGCGCGCTCGCCGTCACAGGCGGCGCGGCCGTCGCCCGGGGAATCACCGCGCATCTGGCGGCGCACGCCGACCGCTACTCCGCGGTGCTGGCCTCCCGCGACTGGCACGAGGGCGACTCCGACAACGGCGGCCACTTCGCGGTGGAGCCGGACTTCGTCGACAGCTGGCCCGTCCACTGCGTCGCCGGCACGGACGGCGCGCGGTTCCACCCGGCCCTGGACACCGCTCTGATCGACGTGCAGATCCTCAAGGGGCAGGGCCGCCCCTCCTACTCGGCCTTCGAGGGCACGACGGAGGCGGGCGAGGAGCTCGGCGCCGTGCTCGCGGAGCGGGGCGTCACTGCGCTCGACGTCGTGGGACTCGCGACCGACCACTGCGTGCGCGCCTCGGCGCTCGACGCGCGACGGGCGGGGCTCGAGGTCCGCGTGCTCCAGGACCTGGTCGCAGGCGTCTCCGAGGAGGCGAGTGCCGCGGCGCTGCGCGAGCTGACGGAGGCGGGAGTCCGCGTCGAGCGGTCCGTCTGAGCGCTCGTCCCTCCACAGGGCTCAGGGAGGCGCAGGTCCTCGCGGCTCCCGGCGACCACGCCCCCGGAGCGATCGCCCGTCCTACACTGGGAGGACGAGAAGCTCCTCCCGGCGCGGTCTGCGCGCTCCGATCCGAAGAAGTGGTTCCCTCCTGTGACTGATTCCGTCGCGTCCCGCGCCGCCGAGACCGCTCTGCTCGCCCGCATCCCCACGCAGCTGCTGATCGGCGGTGAGTGGGTGGACGCCTCCGGCGGCGGCTCGATCGACGTCGAGGACCCGGCCACCGGAGCGGTCCTGGTCTCGATCGCCGACGCGACTCCGGAGGACGGGGTCCGGGCGCTCGACGCCGCCGTCGCCGCCGGTCCGTCGTGGGCCGCGACGGCGCCGCGGAAGCGGGGCGAGATCCTCCGGCGGGCGTTCGACCTCCTGCAGGAGCGCACCGAGGAGTTCGCGCTCCTGATGGCGCTCGAGATGGGCAAGCCGGTCGCGGAGGCGAGGGGCGAGGTCGTGTACGGCGGCGAGTTCCTCCGCTGGTTCAGCGAGGAGGCGGTGCGCATCAGCGGACGCTACGGCGTCTCGCCCGAGGGCAGTGGCCGGATGATCGTCTCGCAGCACCCGGTGGGCCCCTGCTACCTGATCACCCCCTGGAACTTCCCGCTCGCGATGGCGACGCGGAAGATCGCTCCGGCGCTGGCGGCGGGCTGCACCGTCGTCGTGAAGCCGGCCGAGCTCACTCCGCTCACCACGCTCGCCTTCGCGGCGCTGCTCGCCGAGGCGGGGCTCCCCGACGGCGTGCTCAACGTGGTCACCACGTCCTCGGCGGGAGCCGTGTCGGCTCCGATCCTGTCGGATCCCCGCCTGCGGAAGGTGTCCTTCACCGGCTCCACTCCCGTCGGGCGCACGCTGCTGCAGCAGGCCTCCGAGAACGTGCTGCGGACCTCGATGGAGCTGGGCGGCAACGCGCCCTTCGTCGTGTTCGAGGACGCCGACCTCGACCGGGCGGTCGAGGGCGCGATGCTCGCGAAGTTCCGCAACATCGGCCAGGCCTGCACGGCCGCCAACCGCTTCTTCGTGCACGAGTCGATCGCCGAGGAGTTCGCGGCGCGGATCGTGGAGCGCGTGCGCGCTCTGCGCGTCGGCCGCGGCACCGAGGACGGAGTGACCATCGGCCCGCTGATCGACGAGCGCGCGGTCGAGAAGGCGTCCGCGCTGGTGGAGGACGCAATCTCCCGCGGCGCGCGCCTGCTCACCGGCGGCGATCGGATCGAGGGGGCCGGCCACTTCTACCGGCCGACCGTGCTCGCGGGGGTCGACCGGGAGAGCGAGATCCTGCGCACCGAGATCTTCGGCCCGGTCCTCGCGATCGTGCCGTTCACCGACGAGGACGACGCCGTCGCGCTCGCCAACGACACCGAGTACGGACTGGTGTCCTACGTCTTCACGCGCGATCTCGCCCGCGGTCAGCGGATGATCGAGCGGCTCGCCACCGGGATGATGGGCCTCAACGTCGGCGTGGTGTCGAACGCGGCGGCGCCCTTCGGCGGGGTGAAGCAGTCGGGCCTCGGCCGCGAGGGCGGACTCGAGGGGATCCACGAGTACCTCAGCACCAAGTACACGCTCACCCCCGACCCCTTCGCCTGATCCGGTGGAGCGGATCGAGGTCACCGCGCTCGACGACCCGCGGCTGCGCGACTACGCGCACGCGACCGACGTCGCGCTGAAGAACGCCCGCGGCCCGCACGGCCTGTACATCGCGGAGTCGGCGCTCGTGCTCGAGCGCGCGATCGCCGCCGGGCACCGGCCGCGCTCGGTGCTCGCCCTCGGCGGTTCGGCCGGCGAGGCCGAGCGCCTGGTCGGCCGCTTCGACGTGCCCGTCTTCACGGGCCCGGGTGAGCTCCTGGCCGAGCTCACCGGGTACACCCTGCACCGCGGCCTGATCGCGGCGATGGACCGGCCCGTGCTGCCCGACCCGGCCGGCCTGCTCGCGGGAGCGCGCCGCGTCGTCGTGCTCGAGGACGTGGTCGACCCGACCAACGTCGGCGCGATCTTCCGCTCCGTCGGGGCCATCGGAGCCGATGCCGTGCTGGTGACGCCGCGCTGCTCCGATCCGTACTACCGTCGCGCCATCCGCGTGAGCATGGGAACGGTCCTCCAGGTGCCCTGGACGCGCGTCGGCGACTGGCCGTCGACGCAGCGGCTCCTGCGCGGAGCGGGCTTCACGATCGCGGCGATGGCTCTGACCCCGGAGGCGGTGCCCCTGCGGGACTTCGCCGCCCGCGCTCCGGAGCGCGTCGCCCTCGTGCTCGGCACCGAGGGGCAGGGTCTCACCGCCGAAGCGCTCGCCGCCGCCGATGTCGCCGTCCAGATCCCGATGCGGCACGGGATCGACTCGCTCAACGTCGCTGCGGCGTCGGCGGTCGCGATGTGGGCGCTCGCCGAGCCCTCCTGAGAGGTGCGCCTGTGCCCCGTTGGGGGTGCCACTGAGACCTGAGAGCGCGCCCAGCGCTCGCCGGAAGCATCGACTGCGCTACCGTGGCCGCACTCCTGCCCGCAGCCGTCACGAACGAGGTCGTCCATGCTCCTGCGCACGACGCTCCGCCCGCCCGTCGCGCTGCTCGTCGGAGTCGCGCTCGCACTGAGCCTCACCGCCTGCTCCGGTCCCGCCGCGGAGGTGCCGGACGGGACCGTCCGCGACTCCGGCTCCGTCGCGACCGCCGCCCCGGCGCCCACCGGCACAGCCGATCCCGAGAGCGGCGCGCGCATGACCCGCCTGATCAGCGACTGCCTCGCCCGCTACGGCCTGAGCGACCGGCCGCCGCTCGCGAGCCCGCTCGCGGAGGAGGAGGTCCGCCTGGCGGCGCAGCGCGCCCGGGACGCGTACGACGCCACCCTGACCGACTGCTCGGCGCAGGCGCTCGCGTCCGGGGAGCCGAGCAGTGATCCGACGGGGGAGCCCGGCAGCGAGCCGACCGACGAGCCCGACGCCGACTCCACCCCCGCTCCGGCGGGCTGACCGTGCGACTCGAGGGGACGTCCGCGCTGATCGCGGGGGGAGCATCCGGACTGGGAGCCGCGACGGCGACGGCGCTCGACGCCGCAGGAGCGCACGTGGTCGTGCTCGACCTGCCGCACGCGGTGGAGGCCGCGCGTCTGCCCGCCTCCGTGCAGCTGATCGCCGGGGACGTCCTCGATCCGGACGCCGTCTCGCGCGCCGTGGAGGCGGCGGGGGAGCTGCGCGTCGCCGTGAGCTGTGCGGGCGTGGCCACACCCGGGCGGCTGCTCGGACGCGACGGGCCACTGCCGCTCGAGCAGTTCGACCGGGTGCTGCGGATCAACACGACCGGGACGCTCAACGTGCTGCGCCTCGCCGCGGCGTCGATCGCCGAGCGGGAGCCGGTCGACGGGGAGCGGGGAGTCCTGGTCACGACCGCCTCCGTCGCCGCCTTCGAGGGGCAGATCGGACAGGCGGCCTACGCCGCGTCGAAGGGAGCCGTGGCGGCGATGACCCTGCCGCTCGCGCGCGAGCTCGCGGCCCGGCTCGTGCGCGTGGTGTCGATCGCACCGGGCACGTTCGACACGCCCCTGCTCGCCGGGCTGCCGGACAGGGCCCGCGAGGCGCTCGGCTCGGCGACGCCGCATCCTGCTCGCCTCGGACGCCCCGAGGAGTTCGCGGCCCTGGTGCGGCACATCGTCGAGAACCCCATGATCAACGGCGAGACCATCCGGCTCGACGGGGCTCTGCGGCTGCCGCCGCGCTGAGGGACGAGCGGGCGCAGGCTGCCGGTCGAGACGTGCGGGCGTCTCGACACGCCGCTGCGCGGCTGGTCGACCGGCATGAGGCAGCGGCGGTCGCGAGACGCCGCTGCGGCGTCCGTCAGACGAGCAGCTGGTGCTTGGCGAGGTCCCGGTAGAGCGGCGTCGACTCGACGAGCTCGGAGTGGGTGCCGACTCCCACGACCTCGCCCTTCTGCAGCACGACGATGCGGTCGGAGTCGACCACGGTCGACAGGCGGTGCGCGATCACCAGCAGGGTCCGGTTCTCGGCGACCGCGTCGATCGCCAGGCGCAAGCGCTGCTCGTTGAGTCCGTCGAGGCTCGACGTGGACTCGTCCAGCAGCAGGATCGGCGGGGCCGCCAGGAGCGCGCGGCCGATCGCGAGGCGCTGACGCTCACCGCCCGAGAGCATCACTCCGCTCTCGCCCACCGGCGAGTGCAGGCCGAGCGGGTTGCGCTCGAGCACGTCGGTCAGGTTCACCGCCTCGAGCACCCGGAGGCAGTCGGCGTCGTCGGCGTCGGGGCGGCCGAGGACGAGGTTCTCGCGGATGGTGCCGGCCAGGACCGGGGCGTCCTGCTCGACGTAGCCGATCTGCGCGCGGAGCGCGTCGCGGTCGATGGCCGTGATGTCGACACCGCCGAGTCGGACGACGCCGGCCTCCGGGTCGTAGAACCGCTCGATGAGGGCGAGGATCGTGCTCTTGCCCGCTCCCGACGGCCCGACCAGGGCGGTGCGCTTGCCGCGCGGCACGGTGAAGGAGACGCCGCGCAGGACAGTGCGGTCGCGCTCGTCCGCCACGGCCGCCGCGTCGGGCACGGCGCCCTCCTCGTAGGAGAACACCACGTCCTCGAAGGAGATGGCCTCCTCCGCCACGCCGGCGCCGAGGCCGCCCGCGGAGGCGTCGCCGTCGCCCTCGATCGGCAGGTCGATGATCTCCTGGATGCGGCCGAGGGCGCCCAGCGCCGAGTTCACCGAGGTGATGGCGCCGATGAAGTTGCCGAGCGGCATCACCATCATGAAGAGGAAGAGGATGAACGAGACCAGCTGGGCGATGTCGATCGCGCCGGACGCGACGCGGTAGCCGCCGACGCCGAGGACGGCGAGGAAGGCGACCTGCATGGCGATCCCGGCCACCGGCACCACGAGGGCCGAGACGTGTGCGACGCGGATCCCGAGGCGGTACGCCTCCGTCGCGTGCTGGTCGACGACCGCGATCTCGCGGTCGGTGGCTCCGGCGGCACGGATCGTCCGGACGGCACTGATGGCGCGCTCGACTGCCGCGGCCAGATCGCCGACCTTCTCCTGGGCCTTGCGGCTGGCGGTGCGGATGCCGCGGCCGAGGGCCAGCGCGAGCCCGAGGGCCACCGCCACCACCGCCACGATGATCAGCAGCAGCACCCAGTCGATGACGGCCATCGCGATGATCGCGCCGACGAAGACGAGGGAGCCCGCGATCGAGTCGACGAGCCCCTGGGTCAGCACGGCGCGCAGGAGCGTGGAGTCGGAGCCGACGCGCGAGACGAGGTCGCCGGTGCGGCGGGCGTCGAACTCCCGGATGGGGAGGCGCAGCAGCCGCGCGACGATGCGGCGGCGGCTCGAGAGCACGATCCCCTCGCCGGTGCGCTGGAGCAGGTAGTGCGCGAAGCCCGAGATGAGCCCGGAGGCCACGACCAGGCCGACGAGGGCCCACACGAGCGGGCCGAGATCGAGACCGGACTGGACCCGGGTGATGACCTGGCCGACGAGCAGGGGCTGGCCGAGGCTCGCCGCCGCTCCGAACAGGCTGAGGACCACGACGACCGAGAGGATGCCGCGGTGCTCGAGCAGGTAGGGCACGAGCTGCGAGAAGGAGGCGCGGGGTCCGTCGTCGCGGGAGGGTCGTCGTCCGCCGCGCCGGGAGGTGGTGGTGCTCATCGCCGTCCATTCTGCCCCGTCGTCGCTGCGAGCAGGCCGCCAGAGGGCGGGCCCGGTGCTCAGGGAGGCAGCGGAGACGCGGACGGCCCGCCGGGGGATCCCGACGGGCCGTCCTCCGCAGGGAGTCCTACGAGACGTTGTCGTGGTACGACGCGTTCTTCGTCTCCTTGGAGAGCAGGAGCGCGATCAGCGTCAGCACGGCCGCGGCGCTGAGGTAGAGGCCGACCAGCACGGTGCTGCCGCCCGCCGCCCTCCAGAGCGCGACCGCGATGATCGGCGCGAGGGCCGCTCCGAGGATCGACGCGAGGTTGTACGCCATCGCCGAGCCGGTGTAGCGGACGTTGGTCGGGAACAGCTCGGGGAGGACGGCGCCCATCGGGCCGAAGGTCAGGCCCATCAGCGTGAAGCCGAGGATCAGGACCGCCATGACGCCCGCGAAGCCGGCGCTGAACAGGGGCACGAAGAGCAGGCCGAACACGAGGATCGCCGCGGTCACCACGAGCAGCGTCCGCCGGCGGCCGAAGCGCTCCGCGAGCGGGCCGGAGACGAGCGTGAAGATCCCGAAGAACACGACGCCGACGATCAGCATGACGAGGAAGTCGTTGCGCGTGTAGCCGAGGCCCGGGACCGCGCCGTCGACGGGCGAGGTGCCGTAGGTCAGCGTGAACGTGGTCATGAGGTAGAAGAGCACGTAGGTCGCCAGCATGATGAAGGTGCCCAGGATGAGCGGGCGCCAGCTGGTGACGAAGACGCGGGCGAGGGGCAGCTTGGCGACCTCGCCCTTCTCGACGACCTTCTGGAACGCGGGCGTCTCGACGAGCTTGAACCGCACGTAGAGCCCGATGATCACGAGCACGGCGCTCGCCAGGAACGGCACGCGCCAGCCCCAGGCCGCGAACGTCTCGTCGCTCATCGTGCTCGCGAGCACCAGGAACAGGACGTTGGCGACGATGAAGCCGATCGGTGCGCCCAGCTGCGGGAAGGTGCCGTAGATGGCGCGCTTGCCGGCCGGTGCGTTCTCGGTCGCGAGCAGCGCGGCTCCGGACCACTCGCCGCCGAGGCCGAGGCCCTGGCAGAAGCGCATCACCACGAGCAGGAACGGAGCGAGGAACTCCCAGCCGGGCGTGAGCGCGGTGGGCAGGCAGCCGATCAGGAAGGTCGCGACGCCCATGGTGAGCAGTGAGGCGACGAGGGTGCCCTTGCGGCCGACGCGGTCGCCGAAGTGGCCGAAGATGATCGACCCGATCGGGCGCGCGATGAACGCGACGCCGAAGACGGCGAAGGAGGCGAGGAGGGCCGTGGCCGGGTCCTCGTTGACGAAGAAGAGCGACGGGAAGACCAGGACGGCGGCGGTCGCGTAGGCGTAGAAGTCGTAGAACTCGATCGAGGTGCCGATGAGGCTGGCGAGGATGACGCGGCCGCGGGAGTTCTGCGGGGCGGCTGCTGGCGCGTCGGAGACGGCGGGAGAAGACATGAGGGAGGGGCTCCGTGTGGACGGCGACTCCCCCCGAGCCGGCGGGGCGGGGCGTCGATCGGGCGTCGCGGACCGCTGGGGCGAGGGGGAGGAGAGAGGGGTCGCTCGTGACGACCCGACCACTTTACTCCGTGTTCTCCCAGGTTCGTGTGCGGGCGGCCCCAGGACGGGGGCCGCCCGCAGTGGTTCAGCTGCGCAGCGAGCGGAGGAGCAGAGCGGTCGAGACCGCCGCCTCGGCCGCCTCGCGCCCCTTGTCCTCCTTCGAGCCGGGAAGGCCCGCGCGATCGATGCCCTGCTGCTCGGTGTCGAGGGTGAGCACGCCGAAGCCGACCGGCTTGCCCGTCAGGATCGAGACGGTGGTGAGCCCGGAGGTGGCGGCGTCCGAGACGTACTCGAAGTGCGGGGTGCCGCCGCGGATGATCACGCCGAGGGCGACGACCGCGTCGGCCCCCGCCTCCAGGGCCGCCTTCGAGGCGACGGGCAGCTCGAACGAGCCGGGCACGCGCACGAGCGACCAGGATGCTCCGGCCTCGTCGAGGGCTCGGCTCGCTCCGGCGATCAGGCCGTCGCTGATCTGCTCGTGCCAGGTGCCCGCGATGACGACGACGCGCAGTCCCGCGCCGTCGAGAGGGGAGGTGGTGGGGGCGCCGCTACCGGCCATTGCTACTCCTTCGTGGTGGCGCCGGCGATCCCGGCGTCGAGGGCGAGGCCGGAGATCCCGGCGTCGAGGGGGTCGTGGTCGAGGACGCTGTCGAGGGTGTGGCCCATGCGGTCGCGCTTGGTCTCGAGGTAGCCCTCGTTGAAGGCGCCGACCCCGACGACGAGCGGCACGCGCTCGGCGACGACGATGCCGCGGTCGGTGAGCTGGCGGACCTTCTCGGGGTTGTTGGTGAGCAGGCGCACCTCGGTGAGGCCGAGGTCCTCGAGGATCCCGACCGCCGCTCCGTAGTCCCGCGCGTCGGCGGGGAGCCCGAGGGCGAGGTTCGCGTCGAGGGTGTCGAGTCCGTCCTCCTGCAGGCGGTAAGCGCGCAGCTTGTTGATCAGGCCGATGCCCCGGCCCTCGTGCCCGCGGAGGTAGACGACGACGCCGCCGTCCCGCTGGATCGTGTCGAGGGCGGCGTCGAGCTGGGGTCCGCACTCGCACTTCAGCGAGCCGAACGCCTCGCCGGTCAGGCACTCGGAGTGCACGCGCACCAGTGCGGGCCGCCCCGCGGCGACCTCTCCCGCGAGGATCGCGACGTGATCCGCTCCGGTCTGCCGGTCGCGGTAGGCGCGGATGCGGAACGGGCCGTGGGTGGTCGGCACCGTGGTCTCGACCTCGAAGCTCACCCGCGCGCTCTCCGGGACCGCGACCGTGACGGGCACCTCCGCGTCGCAGTGGAACTCCTGCAGGTACGCGATGAGGGCCGCGACCGTGGTCACCGGCACGCCCTCGCGCTCGCCGAGAGCGATCAGTCCGGGCAGCCGCATCATCTCGCCGTCCTCGGCGACGATCTCGGAGATCGCGCCCACGGGGTACAGGCCGGCGAGCTTCATCAGGTCGACCGCCGCCTCCGTGTGCCCGTCGCGCTCGCGCACGCCGCCGTCGACGGCGCGCAGCGGCAGGATGTGGCCGGGGCGGTTCAGGCGGGACGGGGTCGCCTCGGGGTCGGCCAGCACGCGGAGGGTGTGCGCGCGGTCGGAGGCGCTGATGCCGGTGGAGAGCCGGTCGGCCGCGTCGACGGACAGCGTGTAGGCGGTGCCGCGCGGGTCCTCGTTCTCGACCACCATCAGCGGCAGGGCGAGGCGGTCGGCGATCTCGTTGGTCATCGGCGCGCAGATGAACCCGGAGGAGTGGCGGACCATCCAGGCGATCGTCTCCTGGCTGGCGAGCTGGGCCGAGACGATGACGTCGCCCTCGTTCTCGCGGCCCTCGTCGTCCGCGACGATGATCGGGCGCCCGGCGCGCAGCGCCTCGACGGCCTCGGGGATGGTGGCGAGGCTCATGAGCGGGCCTCCGCGATCGAGCGCAGCGCGAGCATCCGCTCGACGTGGCGGGCCAGGACGTCGGTCTCGATGTTGACCTGATCGCCGATCGCGCGCGCGCCCAGCGTGGTGACGGCGAGCGTCTCGGGGATCAGCGAGACCTCGAACCACTGCTCCGGCTCGGCGGCGGGGCTGATCGCCGAGACGGTCAGCGAGACGCCGTCCACCGCGATCGAGCCCTTGTCGACGACGAGCGGAGCGATGCCGGTCGGCAGCGAGAACCGCAGCACCCGCCACGCCTCGCCCGGTGCGATGGCGAGCAGCGTCGCCGTGCCGTCGATGTGGCCCTGGACGATGTGGCCGCCGAGCCGGTCGCCGACCAGCGCGGCGCGCTCGAGGTTCACGGGGTCGCCGACGCCCACGGTGTCGAGGGTCGACATCCGCAGGGTCTGCGCCATGACGTCGGCGGTGAAGCCCTGGTCGGTGTGCTCGACCACGGTGAGGCAGACGCCCGAGACCGCGATCGAGTCGCCGTGCCGCACGCCCTCGACGGCGAGGGGCCCGCGGATGCTGAGGCGGATCGCGTCGGCGCCCGCCTCGACGGCGGTCACGACGCCCTTCTCCTCGATGATTCCGGTGAACATCAGTGGGTCTCCATCTGCAGGGCGTGGGGGAGGCGGGCCGGGGTGCCGGCACCGCCCGCGGGGAGGACGTCGGGGCGCGCGGTCACGAGGAGGTCGTCGCCGAGGATCTCGACCGAGCGGAGGGAGAGGCGCCGGGCCCCGCCGATGCTCTCCACGCCGAGGTCGCCGAGCGCGAGGCGGGGGCCGCCGAGGAGCGCGGGCGCGAGGAACACGAGGTACTCGTCGACCAGTCCGGCGGCGACGAGCGCGGAGGCGAGGGTCGGTCCGGCCTCGACGTAGACGCTGCGGATCTCGGCGGAGTAGAGGTGCGCGAGGACCGCGGCGAGGTCGCGGGTGCGCTCGACCACGACGGCGCGGGGGTGCTCGTGCAGGCGGGCGCCCGGCGGCACGGGGCGCGTGCCGACGACGACGGGCACCGGCTGGTGGGCGAGGAGCTCGCCTCCGTCGCCGCGGGCGGTGAGCGCGGGATCGTCGGCGAGGACGGTCCCGGTGCCGACGAGGATCGCGTCGTGCGCGGCACGCTGCTCGTGCACGCGCTGCCGGGCCGCCGCTCCGGTGATCCAGCGGCTGCTGCCGTCCGCCGCCGCGGTGCGGCCGTCGAGGGTCGAGGCCCACTTGAGTGTGACGAAGGGGCGGTGCAGGCGGGTCGCGGTGAGCCACGGGTGGAGGAACTGCTCTCCCTCCTCGGCGAGCACGCCCTCGATCACCTCGACGCCGGCCTCGCGGAGGGTGCGACCGCCGCCGGCCGAGCGCTCGCCCGGGTCCGGCACGGCGTAGACGACGCGGGAGACGCCCGCCTCGATCAGGGCGCGGCTGCAGGGACCCGTGCGCCCGGTGTGGTCGCACGGCTCGAGCGAGACGACGGCCGTCGCGCCCTCGGCGGCGCCCGCCGCGACGTGCGACAGGGCGTCGACCTCGGCGTGCGCGGTGCCGGCTCCGTGGTGCCAGCCCTCGCCGAGGACGGTGCCGTCGGGCGCGAGGATCACGCAGCCCACGCGCGGGTTGGGTCCGCGGGCGGGCCCGCGCTCGGCGAGCGCCAGCGCCCGGCGCATCGCGTGCTCGTAGTCGATCGTCATTCCCGGTTCTTCCGTTCGTCGCCGAACTCCGGGGTCTCGATCGACGGTGCGCGGGCACCGTCGCTCAGCATCGCGCGGTGATGCGCGACGCTCGTGCTGCCTCTCCTCCGGACTTTCACCGTCGGTCCTGGAGTTCCACCAGGTCAACCGCCGCCCCTCTCGAGGGGCTGCGGCTCGCGGACTGTGACCGCCGGTTCGGAATTCCCACCGACCCCGGAGCACGTGCTGTCCGGTCAGCCTACCCACCCGCCGCCCGGCGGGAGCCTCCGCGCGTCACACTCCCGGCGCACGGTCGGCTCCGTGCGTCCCGGAGCCCGTCGGCGCTGCGGTCGCCCGTCGTCTCCGCACGGTGGACGGCCGCGCTGCGTCCCCTCCGTCGATCACTCTTCGTTTGCCGTAGATGTCGGTTGCATCCCAAATTGGATAGTCCGATCGTTCGACTCCGGTTGGCGTATACCGGCCGGGCTGGTCAGACACGGAATGTCCTCCACCGGAGACGGAGATTTTCGCCGCTCAATGGCGCGACGAGAATCTCCGTCGATCGAGGCTCCGAGGTCAGCTCTCCCGCTCCTCCGCGCGCATGCGCCTCCTAGCGCGTCGAGCTACCTCCACGGTAAAAGCAGTGAGGACCAGTCCCGTTCCAGGCCCGACGAAGGGCGTGAGAACGGCGCGTGCATCGGTGAACCAAAACAGAAGCAATAGAACCGCTGTACCGCCGAACAGCAGAAGCGCCAATCCTCCAAGGATGGGATTGCGCAATTCTCGGCGCATCGCCCGACTGAGATCGTGATCAGAGGCCATTGAATCTCCTTCGCTGTTCTTCGCGCGCTCTAACAGCGCTGGATGACCGGGTGCAGAGAGCCACCTATAGTGAGGTAGCGTGCGCCGAGGCACTGGCCAGAGTTGTTCGCTTGAACTGCGGCGACGTGGAATACGGCGCCGTAAGCGCCGCACACCGCTCCGAGGGGGGCGAATGCGGCCGTCATTGATCCGCACAGTAATCCTGCCGCTGCTGCGGTAGATTGCGACGCGGTTTTCGTCTCGGTTCTGTTGATCATGATTGTACAGAATGCGATGTCACAGGCGAGGCTGGGGTCGGCGACCACGGGATAGGATGCGCCCGTGTGATGCACTCTCTGCACCAGCGTGCCGCCGTCGATCGAGAAACTGGTCCTGACAGGAGCGCCGGTGGAATCTGAGGCCCAGGCCGGATTTATGAAGTTGACGGTCCGTCCGTGTGAATCCTTCACCGTAACCGAGTGGTCGATGAACTCAAGGATGGCGGGTTCTCCATCCACGGTCACGTCGAATCTGTAATCAGATGGGGCTGCCTGGTCCTTGATGAGAGCAAAGCCCGCATTGAGAACATGGCCTGCCCCTGTGAACGCGTAATCGTAGGAGTCGCTCATGTTGTAGACGAGCGCGCCTGAAGGCCCGACGCTCGCCGATCGGACAGCGGTTCCTGGAGTGATGCCGACGCTGTGGTTCCTGTATTCGACCGTGAGGCCGGACTTCGTCGAGAGGGAGCCGCTCGGCTCCAGGTGCTCTTATTCGGAGCTTAGTCGAGCGGCGCGTTCACTGGAGGCGGCGATAGGCGTGAGCAAGCCGAAAGATTGCATTGTCGATTCTGCTGTTCGGGTCGCTGTGACGACTCCCGGATCGGCCGTCGCAGGTGTCGCGACCAATGAAGTGAAAGCAAGTACGGTGCCCATGAGCAGCGCTCGAACCGATCTTCTGGTGCCTGGCAAGAACATCTCCTTCTCTCAACGTCATCTTTGACACCAGTCACAATTGCAGGGTTATCGCAGATCATCAATGATCGGGCGGGTTCCAGAAGTCCGATGGCGCGTTCGGAGGACCATTCGCCTAATGGTGTCCTTGGCGGGTCGCGCTCGTCGAGTCCCGCGCGGCGGAGGGCGCTCGGCTCAGTGCCGGTGCTCGTCCACCCAGCGCGGGAAGGGGTCCGCGTACTCCGCCCAGGCGGCGGGGCCGGCCAGCAGCTCCTCGGGGGTGAGCAGGCAGCTCTGCAGGACGGCGGTCAGCCTCCCGGTGTCCAGGCCCGTCCCGAAGAAGGCGAGCTCCTGGCCGAGAGGCGCGTCCTCGTCCCAGCTGAGCAGGCTGGTCGGGTCCAGCGTCAGCACGTCGCCGGCGACGGACCACGAGCCGACCCGGTCGGCGCGCGTCGCCAGGCGCACCAGGCCGCGGGAGCGGAGGATGCGGCCCACCTTCTCCGCCACCAGCTCCCCGTGGACCGCCGTGCTCAGGCGGCCGGGGTGGAAGGGCAGCGGATCGCGGAACACGAACTCCTCGACGGTCGTGCCCGAGGCGCGGCGCCGCGAGGTCCCGTTGAGGGCGCACTGCCAGCCCATCGAGGAGGCGATCGCGTGCGCGCGCCGGGGGTGGAGCCTCCGTGGCGCCGCCGGGAGCTCACCGGCGGGGAGGAGATCGGCGGTGGGGGCGAGTGCTCGCAGGAGGTCGCGGACGAGTGCGGTCCGCTCGGGGTCGCTCTCGGAGAGGGGCTCGGCGAGGGCGATGAGGCTCGAGAACTCCAGGCGGGCGGCGAGGCGCTCCGCCGAGTCGAAGGAGGGGCCCGCGCCGCCGCAGAGCACGCGCAGGATCTCCTCCGTCGACGTCACGGCGACCACGTCGAGGATCGCGATGCGGGTGTCGGCGGGATGCCGCTGCGCGCAGAGGTGCTCGAGCACGAGTCCGATCTCGAGCGGGTCGGCCTGGCCATCGAGGGCGACGACCGTGTGACCGCGGTGGCCGTCGTCGGCGTCGGCCGCGAGGCGCCGGTGGAGCTCCTCGGCGAGAGCGGGACCGTCGGCGCCGGGCGGATCGACCTCGAAGGCGATCCGGGACTCGGGCCTGCCGGCGAGGAGCGCGGCGGTCCGCCCGGCGTCCCGGGGGTCGGTCGCGCTGACGAGGGTGACGGCGAGGACGGGGGGTGCGGGGTGGTGGGGCTCCATGGACCGCTACTCTATCGATAACAGTTCTCATTAACGACAGGAGCATCCGTGAAGGTCCGCAACTCCCTCAGGTCGATGAAGGCGCAGCCCGGCTCGCAGGTGGTCCGCCGCCGGGGCCGCGTCTTCGTGATCAACAAGCTGAACCCGCGCTTCAAGGCCCGTCAGGGCTGAGCGCCGACGGGAGGGTGCGAGCCCTCCCGTCGCGCACGGCCTCAGTGCTCGTCGTAGTGGCCGGCGTGAGCGGCGTGCTTGTGGCCGTCGTGGACGAAGTCCACGTGGTCGTCGTGCTGCACGGTCTCGTGGCCGCAGGCGTCGCCGTGCTCGTGGTCGGCGGTCGAGTGCTCGGCCTCCGACTCGTGCTCGTCGTAGTGGTCGCCGTGCAGGGCGTGGTGGTGCGTGCCGTGGACGTAGTCGACGTGGTCCTCGTGCTGCACGGCCGGGTGGCCGCAGCCCTCGCCGTGCTCGTGCTCGGTGACGGGGTGCTCGGCGTGGAGATCGGTGGTGCTCATGGTGCTGCCTTTCCGGATGCGGGGGCCGCGGACGCGACGGGCTCCAGTCGACCAGATCCATAAACGCATTGCAATGGATGCGCCTAATCGAGAGCGATCATCGTTCCCGACAGGGACGGAGGTCACCCCTCCAGGGCGTGCCGGACAGCGTCGTCGACGATGTGCGTGACGTGGGTGTCGGCGACGGAGTAGTGCGCCTCACGGCCTACGCGCTCGACCGCGACCAGCCCGGCGGTGCGGAGCATCCGCAGGTGCTGCGAGACCAGCGGCTGCGAGAGCCCGGTCACCTCGGCCAGCCGCCCGACCGTCGACGTCTCCTCGGCGAGGGCCCGGAGCAGGCGCAGCCGGGAGGAGGAGGACAGCACCTTGAAGAGCTCGGCGGCGGGTTCGAGGTCCTCGGTCATCTGCTCATGTAAGCAGAGGTGCATGCGCCGTGTCCGCGCGGCGCCCCGCGCGCCTCCGACTACCCTCGGTGCGATGGACGAGGACAGGTACGGGCAGGACGTGCTCGCCGGCGACTGGCGCGCCCGCGGCAGGGTCGAGGTGGCGGTGGTCGAGGCCGAGCGCGATCTGGTGGTCGAGGAGGTCGCCTCCGGCTTCGTGGGCGCCGTGCTCGGCGTGGAGCTGCGGATGGTGCGGCTGGAGGACCGGTTCGGCAAGGTCCGCGTGTTCCCGCTGGGGCCCGGGTTCCTCCTCGAGGGGAAGCCCGTGTCGCTCAAGGCGCCCGGGCTGAAGCGCGACGCCGGCCTCGGTCGCGCGCGCTCCGCCTCCGGCTCCTTCCACGTCGCCGACGCGAAGGCGCGGGTCGCCCTGCCCAGCCGCATCTACGTCGAGGGCCGGCACGACGCCGAGCTGGTCGAGAAGGTCTGGGGCCACGACCTGCGGGTCGAGGGCGTCGTCGTCGAGTACATCGAGGGCGTCGACAACCTCGACGAGCTGGTGCGCGGGTTCCGGCCCGGTCCGGGCCGCCGCATCGGCGTGCTCGTCGACCACCTGGTGCGCGGCTCGAAGGAGTCGCGGATCGCCGAGCAGGTCGCCGCCGGTCCGCACGGCGCCCACGTCCTCGTCGTCGGCCACCCCTACATCGACGTCTGGCAGGCCGTGAAGCCCGGCCGGATCGGCCTGGAGCGCTGGCCCGAGATCCCGCGCGGCACCGAGTGGAAGCACGGGATCTGCGAGGCGCTCGGCTGGCCGCACGAGGAGCAGGCCGACATCGCGCGCGCCTGGCAGCGCATCCTCGGCCGGGTGCGCACCTTCCAGGACCTGGAGCCGGCGCTGCTGGGCCGGGTCGAGCAGCTCATCGACTTCGTGACGGAGCCCGCATGACCCGGCACGCGGGGCTCGGCCTCGCCCTCGACGCCGTGCTCGTCCTGGTCTTCGTGCTGATCGGCCGCGGGAGCCACGACGAGGGGTCGGCGCTGATCGGCCTGCTCACCACGCTCTGGCCGTTCCTGGCGGCGCTCCTGCTCGGCTGGGTCGTCACGCGCTCGTGGCGCTCCCCGGACCGGATCGTGCCCGCCGGGCTCGTCGTCTGGGCGGTGACCGTCGCGGGCGGGATGCTCCTGCGGATCGCCTCCGGGCAGGGCGTGCAGTGGAGCTTCGTGATCGTGACGGCCGTCGTGCTGGCCGTGTTCCTCCTCGGCCGCCGCGCTCTGACGCGGCTGATCGCCCGCCGGCGCTAGGCGGACCGGCGGCTCAGCCCACCCGCACCCCGAAGTGCTCCGCGAACAGCGGCAGCAGGAGGCTGAGCTGCAGCTCGGAGAGGGTGGCGCCGCGGAGGCCGTCCAGCCCGGTGAGCACGTGCAGCTCGGCGCCGCGCAGATCGAGGTGCTCGATCCGGGCCCGGGAGAGATCGAGGGAGCGGACGTCGCAGTCGACCAGGCGCAGCCGCGTGCCGGTCGCACCCGCCAGGTCGAGCTCGTCGATCGTGCAGCGCTCGAGCAGCACGTCGCGCACCGCGGCTCCGCGGAGGTTCAGGTAGCCGAGCTTGCAGTCGGCCACGCGCACCTGCTCCCAGGTGCTCTCGTAGAGCTCGGCCGAGCCCAGCCGCGAGGCGAGCAGCTCGACGGATCGGAGCCGGCTCCGCGGCGCCGAGAGCCCGGGGACGTCCAGCCGCTCGAGCCGCGACTCCGCGATCGACGCGGCCCGCAGCTGGGCGCCGTCCAGGACCACTCCCTCCAGCACGCACTCGCTGAAGGAGGCCGCGGTGAGATCGGCGCCGGTGAGGTCGGTGCCGGCGAAGCGCAGCCCTTCGGCGTGCTCCCGGGCGCCCGTGTCCCCGGCGTACCCCTCGGCGAGGCCGTCGAGGAGGAGGGGGTCGAGCCGGGGAGGAGCGGTCGCGTCGCGCACGCGGCGAGCCTAGTGCTGGCACCATGGCGGCATGCCCCGCCTGCTCGCCGTGTGCCGCGTCGCCCGCCTCCTGCCCGACTCCGGCACGGTCGGCGTGACCGCGATCGACAAGCGGCCGGTCGAGGGTCCCGTCGGAGTGCGCGACCTGGGCCTCTACGGCGACGTGCAGGCCGATCGCGCGCACCACGGCGGCCTCGACAAGGCGCTCTACGCCTACTCCGACGAGGACGCGGTCTGGTGGGCGGAGCGCCTGGGGCGGCCGGTGGCCGCGGGGATGTTCGGCGAGAACCTGCGGATCGCGGGCCTCGACGTGAGCGGAGCCGTGATCGGCGAGCGCTGGCGGATCGGCGAGGCGGTCGAGGTCGAGGTGACGATGCCGCGGACGCCGTGTGCGACGTTCCAGCGGGCCCTCGGAGAGCCCCAGTGGGTGAAGCGCTTCGCCGACGAGGGGCGTACCGGCGCGTACCTGCGGGTGCTGCACCGCGGATCGGTGGAGGCGGGCGACGCCGTCGAGGTGCTGAGCCGGCCCGGGCACGGCGTCCCGGTCGACCGCTGGTACCGCGAGCACAGCCCGGCGGACGCGCAGGCGCTCCTCGAAGCGGAGGAGGCGGGTGCGCTCCGGCCGGCTCCGGCGCTGCGGGCGTCGATCGAGCGGGCGCTCGCCTGACCCGGTCTACTCCCCGCGCGCCTCGCGCTTGAGGCGGCGCTTGACCGCTCGCTCCGTCAGCACCGTCAGGTAGTCCTGCACGGGCCGGTCCTGCAGGTCCGCGAGCTCCTCGCGCACGAGCGGCGCGACCTGCTCCTCGGAGTGGTCGGGGAACTTCTTGCGCACGTTCGCGGTCACGTCGCGCACCACCTGGTCGAGATCGAAGTCGGTCGTCATGCGGAGATCCTGGCCCCTCCAGGTGAACAGGAGGGGCGCGGAGCCCACGGCCCCGCGCCCCTCCTCCGTGCCGATGGTCAGCTCGCGGCGACGGCGATCTCGTTCGGCGTGACGTCGAGCTCGCCCGTGGCGACGACCTCTCCCGTGGTGAGGTCGACGGCGTGGATGCTGTCGGCGGCCGGGTCGGTCACGTAGGCGATGTCTCCGGCGACCGTGATCGCGGGGTGCGGGTCCTGCCACTCGACCGGGCTCTCCCAGGCGTCGACGACGGGGTAGGAGGCGGTCAGCTCGCCGGTCCCGGGGTCGAGGACGTGGATCGCGCCGTCCGAGGCGATCATGTACGCCAGGTCGTCGGGGCCGCGGGCGACGCCGCGGAAGGTGTACTCGACGCCCTCGGGCAGGTCGACGACGTCGAGGGTCTTCGCCTCGGTGTCGATCAGCGCCACGCGGTGCAGGAGGTAGCCCTCGGCGTCGCGGTCGTCCTTGTAGTCGCCGACGATGATCGGGCTGGTCTCGCTGACCCAGGCGTTGCCCATGCGGCCGTACGGCTGGTCCGGCGCCTCGAGCTTCGTGATCTCGCCGCCGTCGTAGACCAGGGCGCCGTTCTCGCAGCCGAAGACGACGACCTCGTTCTCGGCCGTGCCCTCTCCGTGGACACCGGGGCACTGGTCGTTCGTGGCCGTCACGGCGCCGGAGGCGTCGCGCACCTCGATGCCCTTGCGCCCGTCGGCGTCACCGACCGTGGTGAGGAAGGTGCCGTCCTCGAGGACGATCGAGACGCCGTGGTGCGCCTCGACGCCCGGGATGGTCTCGGTCTCGGGCATCCCGTCCGAGGACGCCAGGTCGGCGGTCTCGAGGACGGTCGTGTCGCTCGTGCCGTCGGCGTAGAGGACGGTCTTCCCGGCGTGCCGGACGACGTGGCCCGGGGTGTCCGCGGGGAAGACGATGTCCGTCAGCTCCGGCTCGCCGCTGGTGCCGGCGGCGGTGTCGAGGAGCTGGAACCCCTCGCTCATGGTGACCATGACGTGGCGGTCGTCGCCGGCGGGGTTGAGGCGGGTGAACTCCTCGGAGTCCATGTCCGCGACGGTCTCGAGGGTCTCGCCGTCGAGGACGAGGATGCCGCCCTCGTAGGCGACGGCGACGCGGGCGCCGGCGGCCGCCGCGGCCTCGGTGGCCGGTGCGGTGGACGCCGAGGACTCGGCGGCCGGGGTCGAGCTCGACGAGCAGGCCGCGAGGACCGTGATCGAGCAGGCGGCGATCAGGCCGAGGCCCGCCCGCCGGACGTGGGGATTCTGCATGGGTGCTTCTTCTTCCTGGTGGTGGATCGGAGGGCTCACGGGGAGAGCCCGGTGGCGATGCGCTGTGTGTTGACGCGCATCATGGCGAGGTAGTCGGGAGCGCCGCCCTCGGGCGCCGTCAGGGACTCCGTGAACAGCTCGACCACCTCCACGCGGATGTCGGCCTCGCTCGCGAGCGCCTGGACCAGGCGGTCGGGAGACGAGGACTCCGCGAAGATCGTGGGGACGCCGGTCTGCTCGACCGCGTCGACGAGATCGGCGAGGTCGGAGGCGGACGGCGCCGCGAGGGTCGTGCCTCCGGGGATGACGGCGCCGACGACGTCGAAGTCGAAGCGGTCGGCGAGGTACCCGAAGACGTGGTGGTTGGTGACGAGGGCGCGGCGCTCGGCGGGGATCGCGGCGAACGCCGCGGCCATCTCGGAGTCGAGCCGCTCGAGCTCGGCGCGGTAGCCGGCCGTCCGGTCCCGGACGGCGGCCGGATCGACGCCGTCGAGCGCGGCGAGCACGGGCCCGAGGGAGTCGACGACGTCGATCATCCGGCCGGGGTCCGTCCAGAAGTGCGAGTCCGGGCTCCCCTCCGCGTCGCCCTCGCTGTAGTCGAGGACGTCGACGGCGTCGCCGGCGACGAACGCGGGGACGTCCTCACCGGAGGCCTCGTCGAGGTGCTGCTGCAGGCCCTCCTCGAGTCCGAGCCCGTTCGAGACGACGAGGTCGGCGGAGCGCAGGCGCGCCGCCTCCTGCGCCGAGATCTCGAAGGAGTGCGGGTCGGCGTCGGGCTTCATCAGCGTGACGACCTGCGCCTCGTCGCCGACGAGCTCGCCCACGACGTCGCCGAGGATGTTGGTGGAGACGATGACGAGGGGCCTCTCGTCCTCCTCCGCGGACGTGCAGCCCGACAGGAACAGGACCGCCGCGGCGGAGGCGAGGGCCCAGCCGCGCCTCATCGGCCCGTCTCCGCCATGAAGGCCGGCTCGGTGGCGGTCTCGAAGGTGCGGGCGAGGCGCGCGCCGTCCGCGTAGTCGATCTCGTGCAGCTTCCGCTCGGCGGGCGCGCTGAGGTAGGCCCGCTGCTGGTCGGCGATCAGGACGGGCCGCGAGCCGTCCGCGGTCGTGTCCGCGACGAGGGGCGCGGTCTCGGCGAGGACCGCGCCGTCGGAGCCGTCGAGCACCAGCACGCGGCCGTCGGCGGCGAGGGCGAGGACGGTCTCGTCCGCGTCGTCCACCGCGGTGACCTGCGCCAGCGGGGCGGGAGAGGGGAGGAGGCTCCAGGAGCGCTCCCGGGTGTCGAGGAGCCAGATGCCCGCGTCCCCGGCGAGGCCGGCGACCGTGGGGCGGCCCTCACGGTTGTCGAAGGAGGCGGCGGGTGGCGCGGTGGTGCCGGCGGGGTAGGGGATCCGCTCGACGATGAGCTCCTCGTCCTCGATCGACGCCAGGAGTGCGCCGTCGGAGCAGCCGATGACGGCGCCGACGCGGGTGGTGATCGTCCCGGCGGGGTCGGGGCAGGCCTCGCGGAGGCCCGTCGGCTCGCCGTCCGAGTCGTAGCCGGCGACGGCCGCTCCGGATCCGGACCCCTCGGTCACCAGTGCGCACGAGCCGACGGGCACGACCATCCCGGGTCCGGGCTCGACGTCCTTCCGGAACCGCTCGACGATCGCGCCCTTCGACAGCGCCTCGGTGTCGAGGAGGACCGCCTCGCCGGTGTCGGGGAAGAAGAGTCCGGTTCCGCCGGTGGTCGAGAGGTTCGTCGTGGCGACGACGGCCGTCCCGGAGCCCTCGACCGTGCCGATCAGGCGGGGGTCCGCGCGGTAGTAGTGGAAGTGGTCGACGTGGTCCCAGGTCCACACGCCGCTGTCGACGATCTCGACGCCCGCATCGGTCTGGGCGAAGAGGTAGCGGCCGTCGGTCGTCATCGCGCTGGGTGCGCCGATGGTGCCGAGGCCGGTGACCGTCTCGTCGAGGAGGTCGAGGTGCGACACGGCGCCCGACGGGTCGATCGACGTCAGCCCCAGGCGCGGCTCGGCGAGCTCGGCGGCATTCGCGACGGCGCCGTGGCCGGAACCCGTGTCGTCCGCGGCCGGCGCGGAGGCATCGGTCGAGCAGGCGGCCAGGCCCAGCGCGAGAGCGCCCAGGAGGACGGTGGAGGCGGTGGTTCGGGAGTGCACGGAGTCCTTTCGAGGGTGAGCGGGGGAGGAGCGGTGCCGGCAGGGCCTCATGCGGCGACCGGCTGAGGGCCCGACCGGGACGCGAGGGCCGACGCGGCCGAGCGGACCGCCCAGGACACCGCGGCGACCGCGATGGCCGTGCCGGCGACCGAGGCGCCCGCCGCCGTGGCCGCGTGCCAGGAGACGAGCAGGCCGACGAGCACGGAGGCCGCGCCGAGGATCGACGCGAGCAGCATCCGGGTCGGGATGCGCGTGGTCCAGTGACCGGCGGCCACCGCGGGAGCCAGCAGGAGCCCGACGACGAGGAGCGAGCCGACCGCCTGGTAGGAGGCGACGACGGCGAGAGTCACCAGGCCGACCAGCGCGGCCTGAGCCGAGCGCGGACCGAGGCCGAGCACCGCGGCGATGCGCGGATCCAGCGCCAGGGCGACGAGCGGGCGGTGGAAGGCCGCTGCGACGAGGAGGCCGACTCCGGCGGCGGCGGCGAGCAGCCCGATGTCGACGGGAGTGATCGCGAGGATGTCGCCGAAGAGGATCGAGGTCGCGTCCGTGGCGAAGCTGCCCGAGTGCGAGATCACGATGACCCCCAGCGCCAGCATGGCGACGAAGAGCAGGCCGATGCTGGTGTCGTAGGACAGTCGTCCGCGCCGCTGCAGGGCCGCGATGCCGAGGCTCATCAGCACCGCGCTGGCTGCGCCGCCCACGAGGACGGGCGCGCCGAGCACCGTCGCGAGGGCGACGCCGGGGAGCATCCCGTGGGCGAGCGCCTCGCCGAGGAAGGCCATCCCGCGGAGGACCACCCAGGTGCCGACGACGCCGCAGAGGACCGCGACGAGGACGCCGCCGAGGAGGGCGCGCTGGAGGAAGTCGAGAGCGAACGGCTCGAGGATTCCGGCGAGGAGGCTGGGCATGGTGCCCGACCGTACACGATAATGAGAACAGTTATCACACCTGTACGCTCGTCGGGATGGACGTCTCACCCCTGCCCGAGCCCCCGGTCCGCCTCCGAGGCGCTCACGTCGACTTCGGCTCCCGCCGCGCTCTCGCGGGGGTCGATCTCGACGTCGCCGCGCGCTCGCTGACCGTGATCGCCGGGCCGAACGGCGCCGGCAAGTCGACGCTCCTGGAGGTGATCGCGGGAGTGCGTCCACTGACGTCCGGCACGCGGGACGTCACCGGAGCGATCGCCTTCGTGCCGCAGCGGGCGTCGATCCCGGACCGCCTCCCGGTGACGGTGCGCGACGTGGTCGCGGTGGGCACCTGGGGTCGGCTCGGCCGCCTCCGCCGCAGCGACGCGCGCGCGGCGGACGCGATCGCCACCGCGCTCGAGCGGATGGAGATCGCCGCGCTCGCCCGGGAGCCCTTCGCGGTGCTCTCCGGCGGTCAGCGGCAGCGGGCGCTCCTCGCCCAGGAGCTCGCCCGCGGGGCCGGCCTGCTGCTCCTGGACGAGCCCACCACCGGCCTCGACTCGGCGAGTGCGGAGCGGATCCGGTCGGTCCTGCGCGCGGAGGCGGACCGCGGCGCGACGGTGGTCTGCGTCTCGCACGACCCCGCCGTGCTGGCCGACGCCGACCGCGTCGTCGGACTCGTCGACGGGGCCCTCGCTCCGGCGGACCGATCCGTCACCCGCGGCCCGTGAGGCGGGGGCGCACGGGCCGTCCGTGACGGATCGCACCCGAGCGACGGGCCGCGGGCTGGGAGGATGGGGGGATGACCTCGACGCTGCTCGACCGCATGCCGACGCCCGACGCGGACGGGCGCGTCGACGACGACGCGGTCTACCTGGCCTTCACCGAGTGGGCGGAGTCGCGCGGCCTCCCGCTCTACCCGGCGCAGGACGAGTCCATGCTCGAGATCGCCTCCGGCTCCAACCTGATCCTCTCGACGCCCACCGGCACCGGGAAGTCGCTCGTCGCGATCGGCGCGCACGCCGCGGCGCTCGCCTCCGGACGCCGCAGCTTCTACACGGCGCCGATCAAGGCGCTCGTCTCCGAGAAGTTCTTCGCGCTGGTCGACGTCTTCGGCGCCTCCAACGTCGGGATGGTCACCGGCGACTCCTCGGTGAACGCCGACGCGCCGATCATCTGCTGCACGGCCGAGATCCTCGCGAACCTCGCGCTCCGGCACGGCGAGGACACCCCGGTCGACCAGGTCGTGATGGACGAGTTCCACTTCTACGCGGACCCGGCGCGCGGCTGGGCCTGGCAGGTGCCGCTGCTCACCCTCCCGCACGTGCAGTTCGTGCTGATGTCGGCCACCCTCGGCGACGTGACGGCGCTCGCCGCCGACCTCAGCCGCCGTACGGGCCGGGAGACCGCCCGGGTCACCGGCGTGGAGCGCCCGGTGCCGCTGCACTACTTCTACGAGATCGCGCCGATCCACGACTCCATCGAGGAGCTGCTCTCGACGAACCAGTCGCCGGTCTACGTCGTGCACTTCTCGCAGGCGGCCGCTCTCGAGCGCGCGCAGGCGCTCACCAGCGCGAACATCGCCACCCGCGAGCACCGCGACCGCATCGCCGAGGTGATCGGCGGCTTCCGCTTCACCACCGCGTTCGGCAAGACCCTCTCCCGGCTGCTCCGGCTGGGGATCGGCGTGCACCACGCGGGCATGCTGCCGAAGTACCGCCGCCTGGTCGAGCAGCTCGCCCAGCAGGGCATGCTGCGCGTGATCTGCGGCACGGACACCCTCGGCGTCGGCATCAACGTCCCCATCCGTACCGTGCTGCTCACCGCGCTGACCAAGTACGACGGCACCCGGACCCGCCAGCTCTCGGCCCGCGAGTTCCACCAGATCGCCGGCCGCGCCGGTCGCGCCGGGTACGACACCGCCGGGACCGTGGTCGTGCAGGCCCCCGAGCACGAGTCCGAGAACCGGAAGGCTCTCGACAAGATGGGCGACGACCCGAAGAAGCGGAGGAAGTGGGTCGCCAAGCGCGCGCCGCAGGGCTTCGTCAGCTGGGGGGAGCCGAGCTTCCGCAAGCTCGTCGACGCGGAGCCCGAGACGCTGACCTCGCACATGACGATCACCTCGGCGATGCTGCTGAACGTGATCGCCCGCGGCGGCGACGCCTACGCGAACGTGCACGCCCTGATCTTCGACAACCACGAGCCGTGGAAGCGGCAGCTGCAGCTCGCCCGCCGGGCGCTCGGTATCTACCGGACGCTGCGGGAGGCAGGAGTGGTCGAGCAGAGCGTCGGCGCCGACGGCGTGACCCGCATCCGCCTGACCGTCGATCTGCAGCCGAACTTCGCGCTCAACCAGCCGCTCTCGCCGTTCGCGCTGGCCGTGTTCGACGTTCTCGACCCGGAGTCGCCGAGCTTCGCGCTCGACGTGATCTCGGTGCTCGAGGCGACCCTCGACGACCCGCGCCCGATCCTGGGGGCCCAGCAGTTCCAGGCCCGCGGGGAGGCCGTCGCCGCGATGAAGGCCGACGGGATCGAGTACGAGGAGCGGATGGAGCTGCTCGAGTCCGTCACGCACCCCAAGCCGCTCGAGGAGCTCCTCGACGCGACCTTCGAGACCTACACCGCGGCGCAGCCGTGGGTGAAGGACTTCGAGCTCTCGCCGAAGTCGGTCGTGCGCGACATGTACGAGCGGGCGATGTCCTTCGGCGAGTACACCGCCTTCTACAAGCTCTCCCGCTCGGAGGGACTGGTGCTGCGCTACCTGTCCGACGCGTTCCGCGCGGCCCGGCAGACCATCCCCGACGAGCTGAAGAACGAGGAGCTGCACGACCTGATCGAGTGGCTGGGCGAGCTCGTGCGCCAGGTCGACTCCTCGCTGGTCGACGAGTGGGAGGAGCTGGTCAATCCGGCGCTCCACGCGGCGGACCAGGCGATCGTGCCGCCCGCTCCGCGCCGCCTCACCGCGAACCACCGCGCCTTCCGCGTGCTGGTGCGCAACGAGATGTTCCGCCGGGTGACCCTCGCCGCCCTCGACGACCACGAGGCGCTCGGCGAGCTCGACGCCGCCGCCGGCTTCGACGCCGACGCGTGGGGCGCCGCGCTGGACGACTACTACGACGAGCACGACAGCATCGGCATCGGGCCCGACGCCCGGGGGCCGAAGATGCTGCTCGTCACGGAGGAGCCGACGCAGTGGCTCGTGCGGCAGATCTTCGACGATCCGGCCGGCGACCACGACTGGGGGATCTCGGCGACCGTCGACCTCGCCGAGTCGGACGAGCAGGGTGCGGCCGTCGTCCGCGTCACCTCGGTCGGCCGCCTGGACTGATCAGCGGCCGCGCTTCTCCCGGCGCTGCATCTCGGCGGCGATGTCCGCCTCGGTGATCTCCTTGCGGGCGGGACCCCAGATCGACGCGGCCTGGCCGACGACGCCGATCCCGATCCCGATCATCGGCCAGATCGGCCAGAAGTAGCCGTCGGCCCCTGTGCCGACCCAGACGGCGGTCGTGATCGCCGAGACGCTCGCCCATCCGCCGACCGATCCCAGGAAGTCGCGGCGCCGCTTGACCTCGCGCACAGCGAGCGCGCGCTCGGCGTCCTCGACGCGGGCGGTCTCCACCTCCTCGCCGGAGGCGTCCGCCGGGACGACCTCCGCGGACCGGTCTCGCCGGGCGGACGGGTCCGGAGTTCCCCACTCGTTCGTCATGCGGCCAGCCTACGCACGGGCCGTCGGCAGCGGTACGCGGGCTTCAGGGGGCGGCCGCCTGCTCCGGCTGGCAGTGCGGGCACCACCAGGTGCGGCGCTGCTCGGGGTCGTCGCGGACCTCGTCGCGGACGAGCACCGTCGTGCCGCAGCGCAGGCACGGGCGCCCGGCGCGCCCCGCGACCCAGTGCCGCTCGCCGCGGCGGGTGTCACCGGTGGTGGTCTGGAACATCCCCGGGATCGTGCCGGAGGCGCGGAGGCCTCTCGCCGCGGTCGCCACGAGGGCGCGGACGTCGAGGGAGCCGATCGGCCGCCAGGGCCAGACCCCGCGGAGGAAGCAGGCCTCGTTGGCCCAGAGGTTGCCGAGGCCCGCGAGGCAGCGCTGGTCGAGGAGTGCGGCGACGACGGGCCGGTCCGGGAGGCGGGAGAGGCGCCGGACGGCCTCGTCGGCGTCCCAGTCCGCGCGGAGCGGGTCGGGCCCGAGGTGCCCGACGGCGCGCGGCTCGTCGCGGGTGGCGAGGAGCTCGACGACCGGGAGGTCGATGCCCCACACGGTCGAGTCGTCGTCGAGGCGGAGGCGGACGCGGACGTCCTTCTGCACCGAGCGGGGGACCGCTCGGCCGGGAGCGGTCACGGTCCAGGAGCCCTGCATCCGCAGGTGGGTGTGCAGGGTCGTTCCGCCGGAGAAGCGGGTGAGGAGGTGCTTGCCGTGGGTGTCGTGCTCGAGGATCCTCAGCCCGGCGAGGGAGGTGCCGGCCGCGTCCCCGGAGCGCAGCTCGCCCTCGAGGACGGTGCGACCGTCCGCCGCCCGCCTGAGGCGGGCGGCGAGACGGTGCACACTGTCTCCCTCGGGCATCCCCGAACTCTAGGAGCCGGAGCTCGTCGAGGTCAGGGGTCGCGCGGGATCAGGCGCCGCGGTACGCCTGCTTGTAGACGCGCTCGGTGCCGTCGGGCGCGGTGACCTCGATGGTCGCCGTGCCGGCCTTGATGGGCGTGAAGACGGTCACGGTCTTCACCGTGAACGACTGGCCGGGCTTGACCGTCTGCTTCGTCTTGCTGCCGTACGCCGTCGTGATCTCGATCGAGACCGTCTCGTCGCCGTTGTTCACCGCCGACACCGTCAGCGTCCGCACGACGGCGAGGCGCTTGGTGGAGGCGGTGGTCGCGACGTCGATGACCGTGACGGGCTCGGGCTCCGGGTCCGTCTGGGTCTCGGGCAGGTCGAGGCCGACGACGACCGGGTCGTGGTCGCTGGAGCGGTACGCCGAGGTGTCGTAGAAGATCGTCGCGTTGTAGTCGTAGCGGCTGTACTCCAGTGCCACGGACTCGCCGCTGTTGATGTTCCAGGTGTCGACCCCGGTGACCGTCCTGTCGGCCGCGGGCGAGGCGAAGACGTGATCCAGCGAGCCGACCGCGCCGTCGAACGAGTACGAGTACTTGCCGTCCTTCGCACCCTGGTCGATGTAGCCGGCGTCGGTGATCACCTTCACCGGGTCCTCCTTCGAGTAGGCGTTGAAGTCGCCCAGCAGGTAGACGAGCTCGGTGGCCTTCTCGGTGCGGAGGCGGTCGGCGAAGGCGACGAGGGCGGTCGCCTGCTTCACGCGCGAGGCGTTCGAGGCGCCCTGGCCGTCGCCCTGGTCGGCGTCGGCGCCGGATCCGGAGCCCTTCGACTTGAAGTGGTTCACGATCGCGACGAACTCGCTGGCGCTGTCGCCGAGGAGGCGGAACTCCTGGGCGAGGGGCTTGCGGGCGTTCGAGAAGTTCACCGTGTCGTTGAGCACGACGGACTCGCCGACCGGCTCGATGACTGCCTTCTTGTAGATGAAGGCGGTGCGGATGACGTCCTCGTCCGCGAGCGCGGGGAGCGCTGCGGGGGAGGGTACGTAGGCCCAGACCTCGGAGCCGGCCGCCGTGTTCAGCGCGGCGGTCAGGTTGGCGAGGGCCTCGTCGCGCGGCTTGCCGAACTTGGCCGAGTTCTCGATCTCCTCGAGCGAGACGACGCCCGCGCCGAGGGTGTTGATCGCGGTCACGATCTTGGCCTGCTGGCGCTCGAGGTCATCGGCGTTCGCCGCTCCGCGGGCGTCGCAGCCGCTGTTGACCGTGACGGGGTCGCCGTCGCGGTCGGTGTAGAAGGTGCAGCCGGTGATCGAGTCGCCGGTGGTGGAGAAGTAGTTGAGCACGTTGAAGGACGCGATCGAGAGGTCGCCGCCGACGGCCTCGGGCTTCGCGGTCCGGGTGTTCGCGAAGGTCGCGGGCTGCACGTCGCCGGCGTTCTCGACGGTCAGCTGCGTGGTGGGCTGGAAGGCCCAGCCGCCGTTGCGGTAGTCGAGGACGACGGGGCGGGTGAAGGTCGCCGGAGCACCCACGCGGATCGGCGCGGTGGTGGTGAGGTAGGGCAGCGGGATCGCCTTGTTCGCGGCGGCGCCGAGGAAGTTGATCGAGGCGCCGTCGTCGAGGGTGATCGCGCGGGCGGCGTTGTCGGCGACGACGGCCGCGAGCTCCGGCGAGCCGGGGCGGGCGACCTCGGTCGGCGTGAGCAGCGGGGACGTGCCGGCGGCGAGGCCGACCGAGCCGAAGCTGTTCAGGTCGAAGGTGTCGGTGACCGTGTAGGCGCCCTGCGGAGCGATCAGCATGCTCTCGAGCACCTCGCGCTCGGCGGCGGTGCGGGGGAGCGCGACAGCGGCCGGGACCGGCGCTGCGGCGGCGTCGTCGAGCTTCACGACGGTCGCGGCCGAGGTCGGGGTGAGCTCGGTCAGGCCGTTGTACTCGCTCACCACGCCGGTGATGCGCAGGTGGTCGCCGATCGCGACCGACCCGACGGAGGCGGAGGAGAAGACGAAGACGGCGTCGGAGGCCGTGCGCGAGCTCTCGCCGCCGGTGCCGGGGGTCTGGATGACGTAGCCGTTGTAGCCGCCGGACGGGTAGCGCGCGGTGACGACGCCGGAGGTGGTGACGGTGCTGCCGACGAGCGGCGACGCGTCGCCGCTCGTCGGCAGCACCGTCACCACCTCCGGCGTCGTCACCGC
>NZ_PSVU01000028.1:0-50555 GCF_002932515.1 Rathayibacter sp. AY1D5 | reverse complement strand
CGCCGCCGTCATGTTCAACTTCGGCGTCGTCAACGTGTTCTTCAAGGGACTCCACGCCTACTCCGGCCTCGACACCGGCATGTGATCGGCGGGGCCTGGCGGGGTCCCTCGCGGCGTTGTCGGCGACGAACGTAGCGCCGCTACGCCCGACGCCTCCGCCTTGCGATCGACCCCACCAGGCCCCGCCGACCGCCCACCAGGACACGCTTTGAGGACGGCTCCGCTTCGCGGTCGCCGCGGGTGGGCTCCGCTTCGCGGTCGGGTCCGGGTGGGCTCCGCTTCGCGGTCGGGTCCGGGTGGGCTCCGCTTCGCAGTCGGGTCTGATGAGCTGGGCTTCGCGGGAGGGCCGGGGTAGACGGCGGTCGACGGAACATGCTGATCGGGTAGCGCGCGCAGCGCGCGTATCGAGATCGCTTGGCACGAACGCGGGGAGCGGGCCGATCGAGTTCCCGCAGATGGACGCGCAGGGGGCGGTGCCTGCTGGTCGAGTAGTGCGCGGAGCGGGCGTGTCGCGCACAGGGGGCATGGACGGGCTGCGGGCGGATCCGTGCCTGTCGAGTGGCGATGGTGGACGCCGGGGGCGACGGCGGAAGGGTCAGACGGCGGTGACGACGTCGATGAGGTGGGGGGCGAACGGAGCGTCGAGGGCGAGGACGACGCGGGTGCGGGCGTCGGAGGGATGGACGCCGCGGTAGATGCCGCGGAGGTCGGCGACGGTCTGGCCGCGGCCGGGGCCGTGGGTGGCGTCGACAGTGACGTGGACGCGCGGGGCGGAGGTGAGGGCGACGGCGTCGACGGCGATCGCGGCGGCCATGGGGTCGTGCATGGCAGCGGTGCGCTCGCCGAAGTGGCCGACGTAGAAGTCGAAGTAGAAGTCGAGCGCCTGCCCGATGGCCTGCGCGAGGGGATCGGGCGACGCGAGCAGGACGGCGCGGTCCTCCTCCGTCAGCAGGTGCCGCATGGTCACGTCCAGGGGCACGAGCGTCAGATCCCAGTCGGCCGCGACGACCTCGGCGGCGGCCGCCGGGTCGTGCCAGATGTTGGCCTCCGCCACGGCGGTCACGTTGCCGGGGACCAGCGCGGCTCCGCCCATCACCGTCACCGAGTGGACGAGGGACGCGATCTCCGGGTGCGCACGGAGGGCGAGCGCGAGATTCGTCAGCGGGCCGATCGCGACCAGCCGCAGCTCGCCCTCGTGCTCGCGGGCGAGACGGAGGAGGAGGTCGGCCGGATCCTCGTCGACCGGCTCGCCGCCCTCGGGCAGCGCGACCCCGCCGATGCCGTCGTCGCCGTGCACGTGCGGGGATCCGCCGGCGTAGTCCTCCTCGAGGAAGTGGTGCGCCCCCACGGCGACCGGCACGTCGTCGCGGCCGGCCAGCGCGAGCAGGCCGAGGCTGTTGACGGCGGCCCGGCGGGCGTCGGTGTTGCCGCTGACCGTGCTGATCCCGACGAGGCGGGCCCGGTGCGAGCGGAGGAGGTACGCCAGAGCGAGCGAGTCGTCGATGCCGGTGTCGCAGTCGAGGAAGACGGGGACGGTCGATGCGCTCACGGGGCTCCGATGCTCGAGGGTGGGGGACGCGTCGGGCACCGGCGGCCGACGCTCCCATTCTGCCGCCCCTCCGACACGGCGCCCGCCGCCGACGATCAGAGCAGCGCGTAGGAGTCGCGGAGCCGCGCCCGCCACCAGGCGAGCCGCTCCGGCGACACGGCGTGACGGGAGAGGAGCTCCTCCGAGACCTCCACGCGGCCGACGGGGATCCCGCCGTCCACCGGCCGCAGCGGCCACTCCGTGACGTCCGCGGCGAGGAGGGACGCGGTGCCGAGTCCGCAGTCGAAGGGCAGCTCGGGGAGCGCCGCGGCCAGGGCGGCGCCCATGGCGAGTCCGACCGAGCTGTCGATCGCGCTCGAGACCACCGCCGGCAGCCCCGCCTCGGCGACGAGGGCCAGCGCCCGGCGCGTCCCCCCGAGCGGCTGGGCCTTCACGACCAGCAGGTCCGCGGCTCCGGCCCGGGCGACGGCGAGTGGATCGGCGGCCTTGCGGACGCTCTCGTCGGCGGCGATCGGGATGCCCATGTACTTCACCCGGTAGCGCAGCTCCGCCAGCTCGTCGACGCTCGCGCACGGCTGCTCGACGTACTCGAGGTCGGACTCCGCGAGGGCGTGGACGGCGTGCTCGGCCTCGTCGAGGTTCCAGCCGCCGTTCGCGTCCACGCGGATCCGGCCCTCCGGACCGAGCAGGCGGCGGACCTCGACGACCCGGGCCACGTCGTCGGCCAGCGTCTGGCCGCGCTCGGCGACCTTCACCTTCGCCGTGCGGCAGCCGTGGTAGCTCGCGAGCACGGCGGCGACCTCGTGCGGTGCGACGGCCGGGATGGTCGCGTTCACCGGGATGCGGTCGCGCAGCGGTGCCGGCTGCTCGCTCCAGCCGTAGTCGATCGCCGCCCGGAGCCACGCCGCCGACTCCTCCGCGCCGTACTCGAGGAAGGGCGAGAACTCGGTCCAGCCCTCGGGGCCGCGCACGAGCGCGATCTCGCGGTTGTCGACGCCGCGGAAGCGGGTGCGGAGCGGCAGAGCGACGACGCGGAGTCCCGCGTCGATCTCGCCGAGGGAGGGGAGCGGGGAGGCGGGCACGACGTCGTCCATCCGGCCATTGTCCACCGGCCGGGGCCACGCGGCGGCCACCCGCGCGCGGGAGGTCGGCGACGCGCGCGCAAGCCCCTGGGGTCCCTCCTCCGAGCGCTCGCCGAGGTGCCAGACTGACGAGGCTGCCGTTGGAGTCCGGAGGAGTGCGATGAGCCAGATGCCGATGAGCCCGCCGCCCGCGCCCGCCCCGGGCCCGACGCAGGGCTCCGTCCCCTCCCACCGCCCGCTCGGCAGGGGCGCCTGGATCGCGCTGGGCACGAGCCTCCTCGTGGGCGTCGTCTATACCGGCGTGCTCGGCACGCTCGTCGCCGTCGGAGTGGGCGGCGCGCTCGACTCCGCCGCCGGCAGCGCGTCGACGAGCGCTCCGTCCGAGCCGTTCGGCGACCCGACGGACGACCCGTTCGGCAGCGGGGACCCGTCCGATCCGCTCTACGACTACCCCGGCTACCAGGACGGCGACGCCGTGACGATCCTCGGCCAGCCGTCCGCGGAGGACGTGCGCGCGAGTGCCGAGCAGGCCGTCGCGGCCGTCGAGGGCGCCGTCCCCGAGGAGTGGACCTCGGCCGACGACGAGTACTACGAGCAGTCGCAGAACGCCTACGGCGGGCCCTCCCTCCTCTACGACTACATCTCGGCGACCGAGTACGCCGCCGCCGACGTCTCGACCGACGCCGACAGGCAGGCGGCGGTCGACCGCTTCACTGCAGCGCTCGCGCCCCTCGGCTTCGACGACGTCGAGGTGGCCGACACCCCCGAGGAGTGGTCGGAGGCGGGCTACGAGCTCGACGGCGACCTCGCGGACGAGGAGGCCTCGGCCGCGCTCTGGATCGTCACCGCGCGCTCCTCCACCGACCTCGTGCCCGCGATCGAGCTGGGCCTCGTGGACCTCGACGCCGATCCGACCGGCCTGGTCGCCGACATGCTCGACGGAGTCGGCCTCTCGCCGGACCCGCAGGGCGCGTTCCTCGCCGGGTACGCGAACGGGGTCCTCCAGGATGAGGACCGCGGCGAGTTCACCGACCGCCTCGAGGAGTACGGCGGAGTCGCGACGACCTGACCGGGCGCTACAAGCAAGCCCGTCCGCCCGCAAGCCCGAATCGGCAAACCGCCCGCGCCCTACGGTGAGGGGATGGCTGCACCCCGCTCGACCAGGCCCCTGCGCGACTACGCCGCGATCGGAGACGGTCGCACGGTCGCCCTGATCGCGAAGGACGGCAGCGTCGACTGGATGCCCGTCCCGGACCTCGGCTCCACCCCCGCCTTCGCCGCCCTGATCGACGCCGAGTCCGGCGGCTGCGTCGAGCTCGCCCCCGAGGAGCCCGCCGAGGTCTCGCGCGCCTACATCCGCGACACGAACGTCCTCGAGACCACCTTCACCACCGAGTCGGGCACCGTCCGCGTGACGGACGCGCTCGTCACCGGGATCGCGGGCCGCCTCCCGTGGGCCGAGCTCGCGCGCCGCGTGGACGGTGTCGACGGCGAGGTGCGGATGCGGTGGGCCGTGCGTCCCGGAACGGGACTCGGCCGGTTCTCCCCGTGGATCCAGAACGCCGACGGCCGCTCGCTCATCCGCGCCGGCGACATCACCATCGGCGTCACCGGCCAGGAGCACGGGCCCGACGGCGACGACGCGCCCTCCGGCGCCGGCGACGAGCTGACGGGCTCCTTCGTCGTGACCGCGGGCAAGGACGCCGTGCGGCACGTCCTGGTCGTGTCGGCCACGCACGACGAGCCGCTGCACTTCCCGGTCGCGAAGAACGTCGACCGCGGCATCGACCGCACCATCCGCAGCTGGCAGGACTGGTCGGAGGAGTTCTCCTACGACGGCCCGTGGTCCGAGGCCGTCCAGCGCAGCGCCCTCGCGCTCAAGCTGCTGATCTACTCGCCCACAGGAGCCATCGCCGCGGCCGCGACCACGTCGCTCCCGGAGTCGCCCAACGGCGGCAAGAACTGGGACTACCGCTTCGCCTGGGTGCGCGACGCCGCGTACACGATGCACGCGCTGGTGCGCTTCGGCCTGCGCGAGGAGACGCACGCCGCGCTGTCCTGGCTCCTCCGCACGATCAAGGAGCACGGGCCGGATCTGCACATCTTCTACGGACTCGACGGCTCCATGCCGACCGTCCTGGAGGAGTTCGACGTCCCGGGCTACGCCGGCATCGGCCCGGTCGTCGCCGGCAACGCAGCGCAGAGCCAGCTGCAGCTGGGCGTCTTCGGCGACCTCTTCGACATCTGCCGCATCTACGTCGACGAGGGCAACGTCCTCGACATCCAGACCGGTCGGCTCCTCGCCCGCGTCGCCGACACCACCTGCGACCTGTGGCGGAACCGCGATGCGGGCATGTGGGAGCTGGAGGAGGAGCAGCACTACACCTCCTCGAAGATGGGCTGCTGGCAGGCGCTCGACTCGGCCGTGCACCTGGCGGAGCTCGGCCAGGTCGCGGGCAGCCCCGACCGCTGGCGCTTCGAGCGCGACCGCATCCGCGAGTGGATCGAGGAGCACTGCTGGTCCGAGGAGCTCGGCTCCTACGTGATGTACCCGGGCAGCGAGGAGCTGGACGCCTCGGTGCTCCTGCACGCGCCCAGCGGCTACGAGCGCGGCGAGCGGATGATCTCCACCATCGACGCCCTGGTGAAGGAGCTCGGCCGCGGCGCGCTGCTGTTCCGCTACTCCGGCATGGAGGGCGAGGAGCACCCGTTCGTGGCCTGCTCGTTCTGGCTCGCGTCCGCCCTGGCCTGCGTCGGTCGGCACGACGAGTCGGTCGCCCTGATGGACGAGCTCGTCGCCACGGTCCCGAACGACGTCGGGATCATGTCCGAGATGATCGCGGTCGACGACCTGGCCTTCTGGGGCAACCTGCCGCAGGGGCTCAGCCACCTCGCGCTGATCAACGCGGCCATCACCATCGAGGAGCTGGCGCCGGAGAAGGTCGGCCGCGCGTAACCCCGCCGACGGCGTCCGCGCAACCCGTTGAGGGCCGGCTCCGAGGGGCGTAGACCAGTACCACCCCCTCGCACCGCACCCACAAGGAGCACCTCAGCATGGATCTCGGCATCAGCGGCCGCATCGCCCTCGTCACCGGAGGCGACTCCGGCATCGGCCTGGCCACGGCGCAGCTCCTCCTCGCGTAGGGCGCGACCGTCGTGATCACCGACAAGGACCAGGCGGAGCTCGGCCGGGCGGCGGCCGGGCTCGACGCTCCGGAGGGCCGCCTGCACGCCTTCGCCGCCGACGTCACCAGCACGGAGCAGCTCGCCGAGCTGCACCGCCGCGTGGCCGGAGCGGTCGGCGCGATCGACATCCTCGTGCAGTGCGCCGGAGTCACGGGGGCGCAGGGCCTCTTCCACGAGATCGACGACGAGGGCTGGACCAGCACCCTCGAGGTCGACCTGCTCGGTCCCGTGCGGCTCGTGCGCGAGTTCCTCCCCGACCTCCGCACCGGAGGCTGGGGCCGGCTCGTGCTCACCGCCTCCGAGGACGCCGTGCAGCCCTACGACGACGAACTGCCCTACTGCGCCGCGAAGGCGGGGGTCCTCGCCTTCGCCAAGGGCCTCTCGCGCTCCTACGCGCAGGAGGGCCTCCTCGTGAACACGGTCTCGCCCGCGTTCATCCGCACTCCGATGACCGACGCGATGATGTCGAAGCGCGCCGAGCAGAGGGGCACCTCGGTCGACGAGGCGATCTCGTCCTTCCTCGACGAGGAGCGGCCGTACATGGAGCTGAAGCGCCGGGGCGAGGCCGAGGAGGTCGCAGCCGTGATCGCCTTCCTCTGCTCCGACCGCGCCTCGTTCGTGAACGGCTCGAACTACCGCGTCGACTCCGGATCCGTCGCCACGATCTGATCCCCGCAACCACGGGCCCCGCCCAGCGCGCGCACCCCGCGCGTGCGGGCGCCGTCCAGGCCGAAGAAGCCAGACTCGGGGCGGGACACCGCACCCGGCACTGCAAGAGAAAGGAACGGTCCATGACCACCACCCTCGATCGCCACGTCGAAGCCCCCGCGGGCTCCGGTGCCAAGACCAGCCGCCGTCAGAACGCCGAAAAGGGCTTCAAGGCCTCCAAGGAGCTGCTCGACAGCCTCCAGATCGTCCTCGTCGACCTGATCGAGCTCCACGTCCAGGGCAAGCAGGCCCACTGGAACGTCGTCGGCAAGAACTTCCGCGACCTCCACCTGCAGCTCGACGAGATCATCGAGGCCGCGCGCGAGTTCAGCGACGACATCGCCGAGCGCATGCGCGCCCTCCACGGGATCCCGGACGGCCGCAGCGACACCGTCGCCGCGACCACCACCCTCCCCGAGTACCCGCACGGCGAGATCGACACGGCCGAGACCGTCGACCTGGTCACGATCCGCCTCGAGAACACCGCCGCCACCATGCGCGAGGTCCACGACCAGGTGGACGAGGAGGACCCGACCAGCGCGGACCTCCTCCACGCGATCATCCAGAGCCTCGAGCAGTACGCCTGGATGGTGTCGGCCGAGAACCGCACCACCTCCGCCGCCAAGTAGGGGCGAGCACCGGCAGGGGGACTCCGCGTCAGCGGGGTCCCCTTCCGTCTGCCCGAGCGGTGTCGGGTCGCCGTTCAGTGCGAAGCAGTAGAGTCGTGACATGAGGACGCAGGTCTCCGAACTGTTCGACGCGCACCGCTGGGCGGCCGTCGACGGCTTCGACGCACTCGAGGACATCACCTACCACCACGACCGCTCCGGCCGCATCGCGCGGGTCGCGTTCGACCGGCCCGAGGTCCGCAACGCGTTCCGGCCGCGCACGGTCGACGAGCTGTTCCGCGCCCTCGAGGACGCCCGGACGAACCCGCGCATCGGCGTCGTCATCCTCACCGGCAACGGCCCGAGCCCGCGCGACGGAGGCTGGGCGTTCTGCTCCGGGGGAGACCAGCGGATCCGCGGCCGCGACGGCTACCGGTACTCCGACGGCGAGACCGCCGAGGGCATCGACTCCGCGCGGAACGGCCGCCTGCACATCCTCGAGGTGCAGCGCCTCATCCGCTTCATGCCGAAGGTCGTCATCGCGGCCGTCCCCGGCTGGGCCGCGGGAGGCGGGCACTCGCTGCACGTGGTCTGCGACCTCACCCTCGCCTCCGCCGAGCACGGGCGCTTCAAGCAGACGGACGCCGACGTCGGCTCCTTCGACGCGGGCTACGGCTCGGCGTACTTCGCCCGCCAGATCGGGCAGAAGGCCGCGCGCGAGGTGTTCTTCCTCGCGCGGGAGTACTCCGCGCAGCGCGCCTACGAGATGGGTGCCGTGAACGCGGTCGTCCCGCACGCCGAGCTCGAGACGACCGCGGTGGAGTGGGCCGAGACGATCCTCACCAAGTCGCCCACGGCCATCCGGATGCTGAAGTACGCGTTCAACGCCGTGGACGACGGCCTCGTGGGCCAGCAGCTCTTCGCGGGCGAGACCACGCGCCTCGCCTACGGCACCGACGAGGCCGTCGAGGGACGAGACTCCTTCCTCGAGAAGCGCGAGCCCGACTGGTCGCCGTTCCCGTGGCAGTTCTGAGCCGGAGGGCACGCAGGTGACCCGCCCGCTCGCGGGTGTCGACGCGACGGTCGAGTCCGTCCTCCTCGCTCTGCGCGCGGCCCTGGACGGCAGCGGCCCGGCGATCCGCGTCTCCGCCCCCGGCGCTGCGACCGCCTCCGAGGATGCCGTCGTGCCGCAGCGCGTCGCCGTCGTCGTCGAGACCTCGGGCTCGTCGGGGCCGCCCAAGCGGGTCGCGCTCTCGACAGCGGCACTGCTCACCAGCGCCTCCGCGACCCTCGCCGAGCTGGGCGGGCCGGGACGCTGGCTGCTCTGCCTGCCGACCCACTACGTCGCGGGACTGCAGGTGCTCGTCCGCTCGCTGACGGCGGAGGCCGACCCGGTCGTCCTCCTGGCCGGCGGCTTCGACGCGGCGGCCTTCCTCGCTCTCGCTCGGACGATGCCGGCGGGGGAGCGGAGGTACTCCTCGCTGGTCCCCGTGCAGCTCGCGAGGCTGCTGGATCTCGCCGAGCGCGATCCGGCCGCGGCCGAGGCGCTCCGCTCGTTCGACGCGCTCCTGATCGGCGGCCAGGCGACGCCGCAGCCGTTGCGGGACCGCGCCGCCGCCCTCGGTGCGCGCATCCGCCTGACCTACGGATCGAGCGAGACGTCCGGCGGCTGCGTCTACGACGGCGTCCCGCTCCACGACGTGCGGATGCGCGTCGAGGACGGGCAGGTGCTGCTCGGCGGGCCGACCCTCGCGGAGGGCTACCTCGACGCCGACGGCGCGATCGACCACGAGCGCAGCGCCTCCGCCTTCCTCGAGCTCGACGGGAAGCGCTGGTACCGCACGGGCGACGCGGGCTCGATCGTCGACGGGCGCCTCCGGGTGACCGGCCGGCTCGACCGCGTGATCGTGTCAGGCGGGGAGAAGGTCTCGCTCGACGCCGTCGAGGCCGTGCTCCGCGAGGGGCCCGTCCCCGACGCGGTCGTCGTGCGGCGGGCGGACGAGCAGTGGGGCGAGGTCCCGGTCGTCGTGACGGCGGAGGAGGCTCCCGCGCTCACCGACCTGCGCGCCCTGATCGCCGACCGCCTCGGGCGCGCCGCCGCTCCCGCGGCCGTGCTGCCGGTCGGCCGCATCCCCCTCCTCGCCGCCGGGAAGCCCGACCGCCGCGCCCTCGAGGTGCTCGCCGAGCAGGCCTGACCGGCTCTGAGCGTCGACGGGCCGGTGGGTAGGATTCCCTCCGTGTCGAGTACGAGTCGCAAGAAGAAGTCCTCCAGCGGCCGCCCCGGGGGCAGCCCGCGAACGGTCGTCGTGAAGCCCGCCGGTCCCCGCGAGTGGATCGCCGGCGCCCGCCTCCGCACCCTCCCGCTGGCCGTCGCCCCCGTGCTCATCGGCACCGGAGCGACCCAGGTCGTCGACGAGGGCTGGCACTGGGTGCGCGCCCTGCTCTGCCTGGCCGTCTCGCTCGCCCTGCAGATCGCCGTCAACTACGCCAACGACTACTCCGACGGCGTGCGCGGCACCGACGCCAACCGCGTCGGACCCTCGCGGCTGACCGGCTCCGGAGCCGCGAAGCCCCGCCAGGTGCTTACCGTCGCCCTGGTCTTCTTCGGGATCGCGGCCGTCGCCGGCCTCGTGCTCACCGCCCTCTCGGGGCAGTGGTGGTTCCTGATCGTCGGCGCGGCGGCGATCGCGGCCGGCTGGTTCTACACCGGCGGACGCCGCCCCTACGGCTACCTCGGGCTCGGCGAGCTCTTCGTCTTCGTGTTCTTCGGCCTGGTCGCCACCGTCGGCACCACGTTCGTGCAGATCGGCCGCACCAACCAGGAGTCGTGGCTCGGCGCCGTGGCGGCGGGCCTGTTCGCCTGCGCCGTGCTCATGGTCAACAACATCCGCGACATCCCGACCGACCGCCTCTCGGGCAAGCGGACCCTCGCGGTCCTCGCGGGACCGGCCGTGTCCCGCGCGATCTACACGGGCTTCGTGCTGATCCCGTTCGGCATCGCGGTGATCCTCGCGCTGTTCTACCCGCTGGCATGGCTGACGCTCTTCGTGCTGCTGATGATCCTGCCGGCCATCCTGATCACCCTGACGGCGAAGACGGCGAAGGAGCTCATCCTGGCGCTGCAGCTGACCAGCCTGGGCGGGCTCGCCTACGCGGTCATCCTCGGGGCGGCGCTGGCGTTCTAGAGCGGCGGCTCGCACGAGGCGGGCTCGGGTGGGCCGGATTCGGGTGATATCGGCTGTTGCGTGCCGGGCCTGGTGCGAGCGTGGTCAGCGCGTCCGAGGGGAGCCCTCGCCGGCGGGATCGCCCGGCTCAGCGGTCGTCGCGGGTCGCGTCGACCGCGGCGTCCTCGACGTCGTCGTCGGTCGGGGCGCGCGGGACGTCCTTGCGGCGCTCGTAGATCGCCTCCGCGATGCGCTCGCGGGGCTTCCTCAGCAGGATGTAGGAGAGGGACAGGCTCGCGATCGCGGCGACGAAGCCCGCTGTGACCGCTGCCGTCAGCTCCGAGTCGACGAAGGTGCGCGCCGGCAGGTACACCAGCACGAAGACGCCGGCGAACATCGCCAGGCGCAGGAGCGAGTAGACGACGACCGCGCGGCTCAGTTTCACCGGGACAGTGTACGTCGGCCCCTGCACGCGCTTCCGTGAGCACCGTGGGAGCCTCCTGTCCAGCGTCCGTGCGGACCCTCCCCGACGGGGGTGCCGGACGTAGACTCGTGTCCATGATCCGCCTCGTCATCGGCCTGCTCGTGGCCCTCGCCGTCTTCACGGTCTACACCGTGATCGACGTCGCGATGAGCAACCGTCACGCCGTGCGGGCGATCCCGAAGTGGTCCTGGCTCCTGGTGGTGCTGATCCTCCCGGTCATCGGTGCGGGACTGTGGTTCTGGATCGGCCGTCCCCGCAAGCAGCGCGCCGCCGGCCGCCGCTACACCGCTCCGGACGACGACCCCGACTTCCTCGGCACCCTCCGCACCGAGCGCGACCCCGAGGAGGAGCGCCTGCAGGCCGAGCGCATCGCCCAGCTCGAGCGCGACCTCGCCGACATGGACGAGCAGGGCGAGGCCGACGGCCCCGGCCGCCGGGATGCCTGAGCACCGGCCGGTCGCCCC
This sequence comes from Rathayibacter sp. AY1D5, assembly GCF_002932515.1. Taxonomy (NCBI): domain Bacteria; kingdom Bacillati; phylum Actinomycetota; class Actinomycetes; order Micrococcales; family Microbacteriaceae; genus Rathayibacter; species Rathayibacter sp. AY1D5. The sequence goes on along the minus strand of NZ_PSVU01000028.1, from coordinate 39,310 downwards.
CTCCACCCGATTCGCGGTCGACCTCCTCACCCGCTTCGTCGCGCTCGGCGTCCGCGACGTCGTCGTCGCTCCGGGCTCCCGCTCGCAGGCGCTCGCCCTGGTGGCGGCCGAGCTCGAGACCCGCGGCGACGTCCGGCTGCACGTGCGGATCGACGAGCGCTCCGCGGGGTTCCTGGCGCTGGGCCTGGCCCTCGAATCCGGGATGCCGGCGCTCGTGATCACGACCTCCGGCACGGCGACCGCGAACCTGCACCCGGCCGTGCTCGAGGCGGACGCCTCGGACGTGCCGATGATCGTCCTGACCGCCGACCGGCCCGACGAGCTGCGCGGCATCCGCTCGAACCAGACGGCCGAGCAGCGCGAGCTGTACGGGCGAGCCGTGCGGCTGTTCGAGGACGTCGCTGCTCCGGGCGACGCCTCCCTGCCCGAGGACGCGAGGGCGCTCGCCGACCGTGCCGTCACCGCGGCGCGCCGCGGGCCGGTCCACCTGAACCTCTCCTTCCGCGATCCGCTCTCCTCCGCTCTGCCGGACATCGAGCGGATCGAACCGGTCTCGTCGCCCGCCGTCGGATCCGGAATCCCGCGTGCCGTCGTGACCGCCGGCCCTGGTGAGCCGCTCACGGTCGTCATCGCCGGGGACAAGGCGGGCGCCGCGGCCGAGGAGATCGCTCGCGCCGGCGACTGGCCGCTGCTCGCCGAGGTCTCCTCCGGCGCCCGCTTCGGACCGCAGCTCGTCGTCGCCTGGCGTCGCCTGCTCGGCGAGCCCGACTTCGGCGGACGCATCCGCCGGGCGATCGTGCTCGGACACCCGACGCTCTCCCGCGAGGTCCCCGAGCTGCTGCGGCGCGAGGACGTCGAGGTGATCGTCGTGGACGCCGTGCGCGAGCAGTTCTACAACCCCGGCCGGCGCGCCCGCCGCGTCGGAGGCGTCGACGTGGTCCGCCCCGAGGGGTCGCCGCGTCCCGAGCGCGGCGAGCGCGCCTGGGCCGGATCCTGGGTGTCCGCGAGCCGCGCCCTGACGGTCGACCCCGACGAGCTGGACGAGGTCCCCGACGCGGGGTCGATGTCGGTCGAGGACCGCCGCGGCTACGCGCGCAACGCCCTCGCCGCGATCAGGGCACCGCTCACCCGCGACTTCGTCGTCGCCGCGGTCTGGAAGGTCACCTGGCCGCACGACCGGCTGCTGTTCGGAGCGTCACGGCTGATCCGCGTCGCCGACGGGACCCTGCCGGGCAAGCGGATATCCGTCCTGGCGAACCGCGGCCTCGCCGGCATCGACGGCACGATCTCGACGGCTCTCGGGATCGCGGTGGCTTCGCAGGCGACCGAGCAGGGAGCCGGCGGAGTCACCCGCGCGGTCCTCGGCGATCTCACTCTGCTCCACGAGGCCGGCGGCCTCCTCCTCCCGCCCGGAGAGCGACGCCCGCGCGTGCAGCTCGTCGTTGTGAACGACGGGGGCGGCACGATCTTCGACGGACTCGAGGTCGCATCGAGCTCGCATCCCGATGCGTTCGACCGCGTGCAGTTCACCCCGCAGAACGCCGATCTGGAGGCTCTCGCGCGCGCCTACGGGTGGGGCCACCGTCGTGCGGCGACCCGCGGAGCGCTGGAGCCGGCGCTGACCTCGCCGGGTCCCCGGGCGGGCATCCTGGAGATCCGGCTCGCGCGCTGAGTCCGCGCGGGTCCGGTCGGATGGTCCTCCACAGGTCGTCGTCGGACGCTGATCTCCCGGGGACGCCTCGTTCGAGCTCCGCAGCTCGTCAGCTGCTGCTTCGCTGGAGGAATGGCTGATGCGGAGACCGTGCGAGGAGAGGTTCTCGCCCTCGGCGACCGGGCGGCGGCGCTCGCGAGGAGCGCCTCCCCGGTGCTCCTGTCCGCGGCGGAGGCGCTGCACGCGGGACACTGCGCGGCGCTGACCTGTCCCGACGCGTTCGCCCGAGGCTCCTCGGCGGACAGCAAGGATGCGACGGACCTCGTCGAACGGTCGGTCCGAGCGGAGTTCGCCGTCGCCCTCGGGGTCTCCGAGCGCACCGCCGCCAGTGAGCTGCTGCACGCCTCGCTGCTGATGGAGGAGCTGCCGCGGACCCGCTCCGCGCTCGCCTACGCCAGAATGCGCTGGGAGGCCGGCCAGCTCATCTGCTCCGTCGCGGCGACCCTCCCCGCAGCGGCGCGCGCGGCCTACGACGACCGGGCCGTCGACCTCGCGGAGACGCTGACCCCGGGGCAGCTGCGCCACGCCCTCGCGCGGGTGCGGGAGGAGCTGCACGACGAGCCCCTCGCCGAGCGGCACGCTCGCGCCCGCGAGGACCGCCGGGTGTGGATGACAGCCGGGATCGACGGCATGGCGACGGTCTGCGCGCACGTCCCCGCGCCCGAGGCCGTCGGAGCGCTCGCCCGACTCGACCGCATCGCGAGGGACCTGCGGGACGGCGCCGAAGGGGACCGCGATCTGCGGACGCTGGCGCAGCTCCGCGCCGACGCGTGGGCCGACCTGCTCTGCCACGGGGACGTGGCGGGGACCACTCCGGAGGGCGCCGCGGCGCTCTCGACCGGGCTGCGGGCCGAGGTGAGAGTCACTGTGGCGGCGAACACCGCCGCAGGTGACGACGAGGCGGCCGCCGAGCTCGACGGCTACGGGCCGATCCCCGCCGAGGCGGTGCGAGCGCTCATCGACGACGACGCCGCCTTCACTCCCGTGCTGACCGACGAGGAGACCGGCGCGGTCGTCTCCGTCGGGCGCCGCCACCGCCTCCCGCCGCCGAGGATGAGGCTGCTGGTCCGCCTCCGCGACCAGACCTGCCGCTTCCCGGGCTGCACCCGGCCGGCGTCCTCGACGGAGACCGACCACAGCGTCGAATGGCGGAACGGGGGAGAGACGACTCCCGACAACCTCGCCTCCCTGTGCGTCGCCCACCACCATGTGCGCCACTGCGACCGGTGGACGTATCTGCTCCATCCGGACGGCACAGCGGACTGGACCACACCGACCGGCCGCCGCGTGACGACCCGGCCGCCGGCGCTGCCCGGGCGACCGCCGGTGGGTGCAGGACGACGGCCGGGGGTTCCCCGGCTCGAGAGCGACCCGGCGGGGTAGCCGACGGCTTCAGCGACTCCCGACGTGCGTCAGGCCAGCGCGTCGGTGATCGGGCGGAACTTCATGCGGGTCTCGGCGAGCTCGGACTCGGGAACGCTGTCGGCCACGATGCCGGCGCCCGCCCAGGCCGTGACCGCGCCCTCGGCCGTGACCTCGGCGCTGCGGAGTCCGACGGCCCACTCGCCGTCGCCGTTGCCGTCGATCCAGCCGACGGGTCCTGCGTACCGACCGCGGTCGGAGGGCTCCAGGTGCTCGATGCGCGCACGGGCGTCGGCTGTCCGAGTGACGGCCTCGGCCGTGGTCGGGTGAAGAGCATCGACGAGATCGAGCGCGCTGGAGGAGTCGTCCAGAATTCCTCGCACGTCCGTCGCGAGGTGCCAGAGGTTCGGCAGGCGGAGCGTGAACGGGGCGGCGCCGGCCGTCAGCTCCCGCGTGTGGGGCTCGAGCTCCCGGACCAGACTGGCGAGAGCGAAAGCGTGCTCCGAGCGGTCCTTCGGACTCTCGAGCAGAGCAGCCTCCACGTCCGCGTCGGCGAGGGGATCCTCGCCTCGTGCGGCCGTGCCGGCCAACACCCTCGCCGAGATCTCGCCCCGATCGACCGCGACCAGCGTCTCCGGACTGGCGCCGAGGAATCCGTCCACGGCGAAGCCCCAGCAGTCCGGGTACCGCTCGGTGAGCGCACCCAGCATCCGACGCAGGTCCGCCCCCGGCGGGAGCCGTCCCTTCAGATCGCGCGCGATCACGACCTTGGACAGCTCGCCCGCCCGGATCGTCTCCACCGCGGCAGCGACCGCCGCGCGGTACCCGTCGGGCGGCAGCGCACCCGGCGAGAGCGGCACGTGGTACTCCGCCCCCAGCGGCTCCTCGCTCGGCGTATACGGTCTCTCCGCCTCGCCGATCGTGATCCGCGTCAGCCATGACCGGCCGTCGCGCGTCCCGATCACGGTGCGCGGCACGATCAGCACGCTCGTCGCCTCGGATCGGCTCGAGAAAGCGAAGGTCCCGAACGCGACCAGCCCCGTCCCGGGCAGTCCGACCCGGTTCTCCACCGTCGCCGCGTCGCAGAGCCGACGCCAGGTTGCCGCCGCCTCCCGCAGCCGTTCCGGGCCCGAGAACTCGAGGCGCAGAGCCTCGCCGCGTCCGCTGAGCCCGGCGCCGTCGCGCTGCCAGAGGAGGGGCCGCCTCGGGTCGGAGTGGGAGAGGAGCGACGGCGGAGAGTCCAGTGGAGTCGTCTCCGCACGCAGCAGGGGGGTTCCAGCGCCGATGAGCGTCACCTCAGCAGGGTACGCCCGCGCCAGAGGATGGGACGTCCCATGCCGCGGGGCTCGGGGCGCAGGGCTCCGTTGCTACCGTGATCCGGTCCGGGGCCGCCGCGCGAGGCGGAGCGGGGCGGTCCCGGCGCTTCCCCAGGGGGGAGCGCGCCGACCGGGCGCGGGACGGCGGATGCACAGCCGCCGTCCCTCGTCTCGCCGTAGACTTGCGGATCGTGACGAAGGCAGACCTCACCAAACGGCCCGACGAGGTCGCCTCGATGTTCGACACCGTGGCTCCCGCCTACGACCTGGTGAACGGACTCCTCTCGGTGGGGAACGACCGGCTCTGGCGGATCGCGACGACTCGCGCCGTCAACCCTGCTCCCGGTGAGCGCATCCTCGACATCGCGGCCGGCACCGGAACGTCGAGCGCGTCGCTGGCGCGGTCGGGCGCCCAGGTCGTCGCAGCCGACTTCTCCCCGGGGATGATCGCCGTCGGCCGTCGCCGTCAGGCGGGCAACGACCGGATCGAGTTCGTCCAGGCCGACGCGATGGACCTCCCGTTCGAGGACGAGTCGTTCGACGCCGTGACCATCTCGTTCGGTCTGCGCAACGTGGCCGAGCCGAGGACGGCGCTCGCCGAGTTCCTGCGTGTGCTGAAGCCCGGCGGCCGGGTCGTGATCTGCGAGTTCTCGACTCCGCCGATCGCTCCGCTGGCCGCCGCGTACGACTTCTACCTGTCGACGGTCATGCCCGCCGTCGTGCGCCTCGCGTCGTCGAACAATCCCGCGTACGACTATCTCGGCGATTCCATCCGGGCCTGGCCGGAGCAGAGCGTCGTCGCCGCCTGGCTCCGCGCGGCGGGCTTCGAGCGCGTGGCCTACCGCGATCTGACCGCGGGCATCGTGGCGCTGCACCGCGGCGTCAAGCCGATCGCGGCGACCCGATGACGACCGGGGTCCGCACAGGCCGAGACGTTAGGGTTTCCCTGTGAACGCCACTGCGCCCGTCGCCCGTCGCAGCCCGTCTCTGACGGCGCAGCTCGGCCTCTCCGAGCGCATCTTCTCCTCCTCGTCGGACCGGGCTCTCGCCCGCACGATCGACGCGGGTCTGGAGCAGGTCGAGGAGGGTCTCGTCCGGCAGCTGTCCTTCGCGGACGCTGTGGCCGACGTCTCCACCCGGTACCTCCTCGAGGCGGGCGGCAAGCGTGTGCGCCCGATGCTCACCCTCCTGGCCGCGTCGCTGGGCCGTGGCAACACGCCGCAGGTCCTGCTCGGCGCGCAGGCGATCGAGATCACGCATCTCGCATCGCTCTACCACGACGACGTCATGGACGAGGCGGAGAAGCGCCGCGGCGTCCCGTCGGCGCAGACCGTGTGGGGCAACAACGTGGCCATCCTGACGGGCGATCTGCTCTTCGCCCGCGCGAACCAGCTGATGGTCGAGCTCGGCGACAAGGCGATCCGGCTGCAAGCCGACACGTTCGAGCGGCTCGTCCTCGGGCAGCTGCACGAGACGGTCGGCCCGACCGACGGCGAGGACCCGGTCGAGCACTACCTGTCCGTCCTGGCCGACAAGACCGGGTCCCTGATCGCCGCGGCGGGCCGCACGGGAGTCGCGTTCTCGGAGGCTCCGGAGGAGTACGAGGAGGCCATGCGCGTCTTCGGCGAGAAGATCGGCGTCGCCTTCCAGATCGTCGACGACGTCATCGACCTCTCTCCCCAGCCGGAGGAGACCGGCAAGAACCCCGGCACGGACATCCGCGCCGGCGTGTCGACGCTGCCGATCCTGCGCCTGCGCGAGCGCGCCTCCTCCGATAGGGAGGCCGCGGCTCTCCTCGCCCGCATCGAGAGCTATGTGAGCCGCTCGAACGACGCCATCGCGCACTCGGAGGAGCACACCGCCGACATCTCCGACGCCATCTCTCAGCTGCGCGATCACGACGTCACCGCGCAGACCCTCGCCGAGGCCCACCGGTGGGCCGACGAGGCCGTCGCCGCCCTCGCTCCGCTGCCCGACGGCTCCGTCCGCAAGGCGCTGACGCGCTTCGCCGACACCGTCGTCGAGCGCAACGGCTGACCCCGATCGTCGCGGCGCGCCCTGCGCCGCAGGAATGAGACCGGTTGTGCGCTGCGGCGCCCCGGCAGGAGGAACGCAATGACCAAGCTCAGGCTGGCCATCGTCGGCGCGGGTCCCGCGGGCATCTACGCCGCCGACCTCATGATCAAGGCCGAGAAGAAGTACGACGTCTCGATCGATCTGTTCGAGCACCTGCCCGCGCCCTACGGCCTGGTCCGCTACGGCGTGGCGCCCGATCACCCGCGCATCAAGGGGATCATCACCGCGCTGCGGGAGGTGCTCGACCGGGGCGACATCCGCATCTTCGGCAACGTGCACTTCGGGACCGACATCACGCTCGAGGATCTCAAGCGGCACTACCACGCCGTGATCTTCGCGACCGGCGCCGTCCGGGACGCTCCGCTCGACGTCCCGGGTGTCGAGCTCGAGGGCTCCTACGGTGCGGCCGACTTCGTCAGCTGGTTCGACGGCCACCCCGACGTGTCGCGCACCTGGCCGCTGGAGGCGTCCTCCGTCGCCGTCATCGGCAACGGCAACGTGGCGCTCGACGTCTCGCGGATGCTGGCGAAGCACGCCGAGGACCTCCTGCCCACCGAGGTCCCGCCGAACGTCTACGAGGGGCTGAAGGCTTCTCCCGTCACCGACGTGCACGTCTTCGGGCGCCGCGGTCCCGCTCAGGTGAAGTTCACGCCGCTGGAGCTGCGCGAGCTGGGCGAGCTGCGCGACGTCGACATGATCGTCGCCGACGAGGACTTCGACCTCGATCCCGCTTCGGAGGCCGCCATCGCGACCAACAAGCAGGTCATGGTCATCAACCGGGTGCTCAACCAGTGGCGCACCCGCGAGGTCGGGAGCGCCTCGCGTCGTCTCCACCTGCACTTCTGGGCGAAGCCGCTCGAGTTCGTGGACGACGGATCGGGTCGGGTCGGCGCGATCCGGTACGAGCGCACCGAGCCGGACGGCGAGGGCGGAGTGCGCGGCACGGGTGAGATCCGCGAGGTCCCCGTGCAGGCCGTGTACCGCGCGGTCGGCTACTTCGGCTCGCCGCTCGACGGCCTCCCGTTCGACGAGATGCGCGGCGTGATCCCGAACCGCGAGGGCCAGGTCCTGGACGACGAGGACCAGCAGGTCCACGGCGTCTACGCGACCGGCTGGATCAAGCGCGGACCGGTGGGCCTCATCGGGCACACCAAGTCCGACGCCATGGAGACCGTCGCGCACGTGCTCAACGACCAGGCGTCCTGGTGGACGCCCGAGCACCCCGAGGAGGCAGCCGTGGTCGCCCTGCTCGAGGAGCGGGAGATCGCCTACACGGATCTCGACGGCTGGCACCGGCTGGACGAGCACGAGATGGCGCTCGGCGAGCCCGAGGGCCGTGCGCGGGTGAAGGTCGTTCCCCGCGAGGACATGATCGCGATCTCGCGGGCGGAGCCGGTAGCGCTCTGACGCGTGGTCTCCGAACGGCCCTCCGGTGCAGTCCGGAGGGCCGTTCGTCGTTCCGGCGTGGACGCCTTGCGCCTCCTCTAGGATTCGGGCACCGCTCTGGACGGAGACAGCATGACCACGGCCGCGCCCCACGACGTCATCCGGGTGCGCGGTGCGCGCCAGAACAACCTCCGGGGGATCGACGTCGATATCCCGAAGCGGAGGATCACCGTGTTCACCGGGGTCTCGGGCTCCGGCAAGTCGTCGCTGGTCTTCGGCACCATCGCGGCCGAGTCCCAGCGCCTCATCAACGAGACCTACTCCGCCTTCGTGCAGCAGTTCATGGGGTCGCCGGCTCGCCCGGACGTGGAGTCGCTCGACGGACTGTCGGCCACGATCGTCGTCGATCAGGAGCGGATGGGGTCGAACGGCCGGTCCACGGTCGGCACGGCGACCGACGCGTACACGATGCTGCGGATCCTCTTCAGCCGGATCGGCGATCCGCACGCGGGCACGAGCGGTGCGTTCTCCTTCAACCTGCCGGAGGGGATGTGCCCGCGGTGCGAGGGGACGGGCCGGGTGTCGAGCATCGACCTCGACGCGCTGATCGACCGCTCGAAGTCGCTCGAGGGCGGCGCTCTCGACGCGATCCCGAACTTCGTCGTCGGCGGCTGGTACTGGAAGGGCCTCGCCGAGTCGGGCCTCTATCCGGCCGATGTGCCGATCGCCGATTTCACGCCCGAGCAGATGGACGCGTTCCTCCACCGTCCGGCCACGAAGATGGCCATCGCCGGGATGACGATGACCTACGAGGGCCTCCTGGTGAAGGTCACCCGCCTCTACCTGGCCAAGGAGGCGGCGCAGCCGCACATCCGCGCCTTCGCCGAGCGGGTGGCCACCTTCGCCGCCTGTCCCGAGTGCGGAGGCGGCCGGCTCACCCGGGCGGCGCTGGAGTCGCGCATCGGGGGCCGGAACATCGCCGAGTGCGCCGCGCTGCAGGCGACCGACCTCGCCGCGTGGCTCCGCGGACTGCAGGCGCCGTCCGTCGCTCCGATCGTCGAGACCCTCCTCGGGACGCTCGACGCCCTCGTCCAGGTCGGCCTCGGCTACCTGTCGCTCGATCGGGAGTCGGGCACGCTCTCGGGCGGTGAGGCGCAGCGGGTCAAGATGGTGCGGCATCTGGGGTCGAGCCTCACGGACGTCACCTACGTCTTCGACGAGCCGACGGCGGGTCTGCATCCGCACGACGTCTCGCGGATGATCGAGCTGCTGCGCCGCCTGCGGGACAAGGGCAACACCGTCCTGGTGGTCGAGCACAAGCCGGAGATCATCGAGATCGCCGATCACGTGGTCGACCTCGGTCCGAGGGCCGGCGCGCACGGCGGCGAGCTGCGGTTCGAGGGGACGGTGGCGCAGCTGCGCACGTCGGACACCCTGACGGGCCGTCATCTCGGTCACCGCGTCCCGCTGAAGGAGGCCGTGCGCCGTCCGACCGGGGCGGTGGAGATCCGCGGGGCCTCCACGCACAACCTCCGCGGCGTCGACGTGGACGTCCCGCTGGGCGTGCTGACCGTCGTCACCGGAGTCGCCGGCTCGGGCAAGTCGTCGCTTCTGCACGGCTCGCTCGCGGGTCGGCCGGGCGTGGTGGTGGCCGACCAGTCGCCGATCCGCGGCTCGCGGCGCAGCAATCCGGCGACCTACACCGGGGTCCTCGACGCGATCCGGGCGGCCTTCGCGAAGGCGAACGGTGTGAGACCGGCGCTCTTCAGCGCGAACTCGGCAGGCGCCTGCCCCGTCTGCAAGGGGGCCGGGATGATCTTCACCGAGCTGGGCCCCGCCGCGGCGGTCTCGTCGGTCTGCGAGGAGTGCGACGGCAAGCGGTTCACCGCTGAGGTGCTCGAGTACCGCCTGCGCGGGAGGAACATCCACGAGGTGCTCTCGATGCCGATCGTCGACGCCGCGGAGTTCTTCGCGAGCGGACCGGCGCACACGGTGCTCGCCCGTCTCGTCGACGTCGGTCTCGGCTACCTCACGCTCGGACAGCCGTTGAACACGCTGTCCGGGGGCGAGCGCCAGCGCCTCAAGCTCGCGATCAACATGGCCTCGTCCGGATCCGTCTACCTGCTCGACGAGCCGACCACGGGCCTGCACCTCGCGGACGTCGACACACTGCTCGGACTGCTCGACCGGCTGGTCGACTCCGGGAACTCGGTCGTGGTGATCGAGCACCACCGCGCCCTGATGGCGCACGCGGACTGGATCATCGACGTGGGGCCCGGAGCCGGGCACGACGGAGGGACGATCGTCTTCGAGGGGACTCCGGTCGGGCTCGCGGCGGCGGACACGCTGACCGGACGCGCCCTCGCCGAGTACGCGCGCTGAGGCGCACGGAGCCGCGACGTCCGCGGGTCAGCGCGAGAACGGGCCGGACAGGGCCGCCCACTGCAGGAGCATGATCGTCTTCGCGTCGACGATCTGCACGCCGATCTGGGTCAGCGCCTCGTCGAACGAGAGCTCGAGGACCTCGATGTCCTCGCCCTCGTCGGCGAGTCCCGCGAACGCTCCGCTGCGGGTCCCCGCGCGGTAGCGCCCGGCGTAGAAGTGCAGCTTCTCGGTGACCGAGCCGGGGCTCATGAACGCGTCGAACACGTGCTCGAGCCGGCCGACCTCGAGTCCGGTCTCCTCGGACGCCTCGCGGCGGGCGCCCTCCTCGGGCCCGTCCTCGTCCAGGAGACCGGCGGGCACTTCGAGGAGCATCCCGTCGAGGTCGCCGTTCACGTACGCGGGGTAGCGGAACTGCCGGATCAGGACGACGGTGCGCGCGTCGGCGTCGTAGAGCAGGACCGCCGCGCCGTTCCCCCGGTCGTAGGTCTCGCGCTGCTCGCTCGTCCAGCTGCCGTCGCGGTGCCGGTAGTCGAAGCGGGTGGTGCGGAGGACGTACCAGTCGCTCGAGAGGAGGGTGACCTCCTTCACGACCACGTCGGGGTTCCCGACGAGGTCGAGCCCGTCCCTGTCGAGTCCGGTGCGGCCCCGCCGGTCGGGGTCGTCGATTCCGGCGGTCACGCGCGTGCTCCCGTGTGCGTCATTCCTCAGCGGAAGTTGACGAACTGGAGGTCGAGCTCGAGGTCGGCTCCGCGCAGGAGCGCCATGGTCGCCTGGAGGTCGTCGCGGCTCTTCGAGGAGACGCGGAGCTCGTCGCCCTGGATCTGCGACTTGACCGACTTCGGCGCCTCGTCGCGGATGAGCTTGTTGATCTTCTTCGCGTGCTCCTGGTCGATGCCCTCCTTGAGGGTGGCCTCGATCCGGTACTCCTTGCCGGACGCGAAGGGCTCGCCCGCGTCGAGGCTCTTGAGGCTGATGCCGCGCTTGATCAGCTTCGACTGGAAGACGTCGAGGATGGCGTTCGCCCGCTCCTCGGTGTTGGCCTTGATCAGGATCTTCTCGCCGCTCCAGGCGATCGAGGCGCCGACGTTCTTGAAGTCGTAGCGCTGCTCGACCTCCTTGTGGGCCTGGTTCAGGGCGTTGTCCGCCTCCATCTTGTCGATCTTGCTGACGACGTCGAACGTTGAATCTGCCATGGCTCCGAGTTTAGCTTTCAGGCGTGGCGGAGCCCGGCCCCAGGCGCGGCTGGTACTTCTGAGGAGTGCGCCGCGTCCCCGTTCTCGTCCTCGTCCCGCTCGCCGGGCTCCTCCTGGCCGGCTGCGGCCAGCGGCCGCCCGCGCTGACGGTCGAGGAGGGCCTGTCCACCGTCCCTCCCGCGGCGACCGCTCCCGTCGCGGCCGACCTCGTCGTGCTGGAGGATCCCGAGCAGGCCGCGGCGACGCCGGTGCGACTGCTCGCCGACGAGGCGTGGCTGGGCACGGCGTCCGAGGGGAGCGGCATCCCGCTGCGTGCGCTCACCGCCTACGCGGGCACGGCCCTCCTCACGGCGTCGGTCGACCCCGACTGCCGGTTGGACTGGGCGACCCTGGCCGGCATCGGCTACGTCGAGAGCAGGCACGGCACGATCGACGGCGGCGAGCTGGGCGAGGACGGGCGGCCGACGGAGCCGATCTACGGTCCGCGCCTGGACGGAACGCGCTTCGACCGGGTCCCCGACAACGACGGCGGGGCTCTGGACGGCGACGCCGAGGTCGACCGGGCGATGGGTCCGCTGCAGATCATCCCGGCCACGTGTATGACGTGGGCGGCGAGCGGATGGGATCCGCAACACGTGGAACAGCAGGCGGTGACCGCCGCCCGGTACCTCTGCCACGCCGGCGGCGACCTCTCGACGGAGTCGGGATGGCGGGCGGCGATCGCGGCCTACAACCCGGCCGGGAGCTACGCGGGGAAGGTCGCGGAGGCGGCGTCCCGCTACGCGGCGGAGGCGGACTGAGGCCTCGCGGCACCGATTTCCGATCCGCCGGTCGCGTGGGTATCCTTGCTGAGCGCCTCCGGTTGTGAACACGCGGTCGGGTGCGTCACGGCGAGTTACCCTAGCGGCCAAAGGGATCTGACTGTAAATCAGACGGCGTAGCCTTCGGGGGTTCGAATCCCTCACTCGCCACCGAGCAGGAACACCCAGCAGACGCCCCGGCATCATGAGATGCGCGGGGCGTTCCGCATGTCGGGATATCGCCGTTCCGGCGGAGTGCCTTTCCGGGGGAGCACAGGTCCGGCGGATCGCCGGGCCCGGCGTCTTCGTCCCGTCGCACCCCGCACGCCGTCGGCCCGGCCTCCGCGGTCGCCCGGCCCGCGCTGTCGGCCCGGCCCGCGCCGTCGCCTCAGCCCCGCGCCTCCTGCTCCAGGAACCCCGCGAGGGAGAGCGGCGGCCGTCCGGTCAGCCGCTCGACGTCGCCCGAGACGTGCGCCAGCTGTCCGGCGGCGATCGCGGAGTAGGTGCTGACCCAGGGGTCCAGCTGCCAGTCCGGTGCGTTCCAGCGGCGGCGTGACGCGTACGCCTCCTCGAGGGTCTCGTCGACGTACACGGCGGGGCGGCCCGCCGCCGTCAGGGTCGCCGCGACCTCGTCGAGGGTGAGGGCCTCTGGCCCGGTCAGCTCGTAGGCGGCTCCGCGGTGCTCGGAGGGGGAGCGGAGGACCGCGGCGGCGGCGCGGGCCACGTCCTCGCGCGCGACGACGGCGGCACGGCCCGATCCCGCGGGTCCGCGGATCGCGCCGTCGTCGCCGAGCATCGCGGGCAGGAAGTCGAGGTAGAGGTTGTCGCGGAGGAACGTCCAGCCCATGCCGGAGCGGCGGATCGCGTCCTCGGTGGCCGCGTGGTCTCGGGCGAGGGTGAAGACCGCGTCGGGTGCGGCTCCGGCGAAGGAGGTGTAGACGACGTGCTCGACACCCGCGGCGGCGGCTGCGTCGACGAACGCGAGGTGCTCGGCGCGGCGCTCCTCGTTCTCGGAGGCGGAGACCATCAGGAGGAGGCGCACGCCCTCGAGCGAGTCGCCCGCGTCGGCGAAGGAGGAGCGCACCACCTCGGCCCCGGGGAGCTCGGGCGCGCGGGACGGGTCGCGGACCAGCAGGCGGAGGGCGTGACCGGCGTCGGCGAGCTCGCGCGCGACGCGACCGCCCACGGCTCCGGTGGCTCCCGTGAGGGCGATAGGGGTGCTCATCCCCCCATGATGGGCCCGATCCCTAGGCTGGGGCCATGAGCGACAACGCCCCCCTCCTCGCCATCGCCCGCTCGATCGCCGTCGAGGCGGCGCACCTCGCCCGCCAGCGGCGGCAGGACGGTGTCGAGATCGCCGCGTCGAAGTCGTCCCCGGAGGACGTGGTGACGGCCGCGGACCGGGAGGTCGAGGAGCTGATCCGCCGGCGCCTGGCCGAGGCGCGTCCGGACGACGGCTTCCTCGGCGAGGAGTCGGGGTCGGGGGGCGGCACGAGCGGGCTGACCTGGGTCGTCGATCCGATCGACGGGACCGTCAACTACCTCTACGGCATCCCCTCCTACGCGGTCAGCATCGCTGTGGTGGAGGGGGAGCCGGATCCCGCGACCTGGACCGCGCTCGCCGGCGCGGTCGTGAACGGAGCGACGGGCGAGGTGACCACGGCCAGCCGAGGCGGGGGAGCCGAGCGGGACGGAGTCGTGCTGCAGGTCTCGGCTCCCTCCTCCCTCTCGCTCGCGCTGGTGGGCACCGAGCACAGGTCGAGCGCCGCCGAGCCGATGCGGCGGATGTCGCGGACCGAGCCCAGGAGCTCCTGCACCACGGCGCCCTGACGCATCCGGCGGCCCGCGTCGTAGCCGAAGCCGGTGCCCACCAGCGCGAGCGAGAGGGAGGAGGGAGCCGAGACCTGCAGCACGACTCCGTCCCGCTCGGCTCCCCCGCCTCGGCTGGCCGTGGTCACCTCGCCCGTCGCTCCGTTCACGACCGCGCCGGCGAGCGCGGTCCAGGTCGCGGGATCCGGCTCCCCCTCCACCACAGCGATGCTGACCGCGTAGGAGGGGATGCCGTAGAGGTAGTTGACGGTCCCGTCGATCGGATCGACGACCCAGGTCAGCCCGCTCGTGCCGCCCCCCGACCCCGACTCCTCGCCGAGGAAGCCGTCGTCCGGACGCGCCTCGGCCAGGCGCCGGCGGATCAGCTCCTCGACCTCCCGGTCCGCGGCCGTCACCACGTCCTCCGGGGACGACTTCGACGCGGCGATCTCGACACCGTCCTGCCGCCGCTGGCGGGCGAGGTGCGCCGCCTCGACGGCGATCGAGCGGGCGATGGCGAGGAGGGGGGCGTTGTCGCTCATGGCCCCAGCCTAGGGATCGGGCCCATCATGGGGGGATGAGCACCCCTATCGCCCTCACGGGAGCCACCGGAGCCGTGGGCGGTCGCGTCGCGCGCGAGCTCGCCGACGCCGGTCACGCCCTCCGCCTGCTGGTCCGCGACCCGTCCCGCGCGCCCGAGCTCCCCGGGGCCGAGGTGGTGCGCTCCTCCTTCGCCGACGCGGGCGACTCGCTCGAGGGCGTGCGCCTCCTCCTGATGGTCTCCGCCTCCGAGAACGAGGAGCGCCGCGCCGAGCACCTCGCGTTCGTCGACGCAGCCGCCGCCGCGGGTGTCGAGCACGTCGTCTACACCTCCTTCGCCGGAGCCGCACCCGACGCGGTCTTCACCCTCGCCCGAGACCACGCGGCCACCGAGGACGCGATCCGCCGCTCCGGCATGGGCTGGACGTTCCTCCGCGACAACCTCTACCTCGACTTCCTGCCCGCGATGCTCGGCGACGACGGCGCGATCCGCGGACCCGCGGGATCGGCGCGGGCCGCCGTCGTCGCGCGCGAGGACGTGGCCCGCGCCGCCGCCGCGGTCCTCCGCTCCCCCTCCGAGCACCGCGGAGCCGCCTACGAGCTGACCGGGCCAGAGGCCCTCACCCTCGACGAGGTCGCGGCGACCCTGACGGCGGCGGGCCGCCCCGCCGTGTACGTCGACGAGACCCTCGAGGAGGCGTACGCGTCACGCCGCCGCTGGAACGCACCGGACTGGCAGCTGGACGCCTGGGTCAGCACCTACTCCGCGATCGCCGCCGGACAGCTGGCGCACGTCTCGGGCGACGTCGAGCGGCTGACCGGACGGCCGCCGCTCTCCCTCGCGGGGTTCCTGGAGCAGGAGGCGCGGGGCTGAGGCGACGGCGCGGGCCGGGCCGACAGCGCGGGCCGGGCGACCGCGGAGGCCGGGCCGACGGCGTGCGGGGTGCGACGGGACGAAGACGCCGGGCCCGGCGATCCGCCGGACCTGTGCTCCCCCGGAAAGGCACTCCGCCGGAACGGCGATATCCCGACATGCGGAACGCCCCGCGCATCTCATGATGCCGGGGCGTCTGCTGGGTGTTCCTGCTCGGTGGCGAGTGAGGGATTCGAACCCCCGAAGGCTACGCCGTCTGATTTACAGTCAGATCCCTTTGGCCGCTAGGGTAACTCGCCGTGACGCACCCGACCGCGTGTTCACAACCGGAGGCGCTCAGCAAGGATACCCACGCGACCGGCGGATCGGAAATCGGTGCCGCGAGGCCTCAGTCCGCCTCCGCCGCGTAGCGGGACGCCGCCTCCGCGACCTTCCCCGCGTAGCTCCCGGCCGGGTTGTAGGCCGCGATCGCCGCCCGCCATCCCGACTCCGTCGAGAGGTCGCCGCCGGCGTCGCAGAGGTACCGGGCGGCGGTCACCGCCTGCTGGTCCACGTTCTGCGGATCCCATCCGCTCGACGCCCACGCCATCCACGTCGCCGGGATGATCTGCAGCGGACCCATCGCCCGGTCGACCTCGGCGTCGCCGTCCAGAGCCCCGCCGTCGTTGTCGGGGACCCGGTCGAAGCGCGTTCCGTCCAGGCGCGGACCGTAGATCGGCTCCGTCGGTCGCCCGTCCTCGCCCAGCTCGCCGCCGTCGATCGTGCCGTGCCTGCTCTCGACGGAGCCGATGCCGGCCAGGGTCGCCCAGTCCAACCGGCAGTCGGGGTCGACCGACGCCGTGAGGAGGGCCGTGCCCGCGTAGGCGGTGAGCGCACGCAGCGGGATGCCGCTCCCCTCGGACGCCGTGCCCAGCCACGCCTCGTCGGCGAGCAGTCGCACCGGCGTCGCCGCGGCCTGCTCGGGATCCTCCAGCACGACGAGGTCGGCCGCGACGGGAGCGGTCGCCGCGGGAGGGACGGTGGACAGGCCCTCCTCGACCGTCAGCGCGGGCGGCCGCTGGCCGCAGCCGGCCAGGAGGAGCCCGGCGAGCGGGACGAGGACGAGAACGGGGACGCGGCGCACTCCTCAGAAGTACCAGCCGCGCCTGGGGCCGGGCTCCGCCACGCCTGAAAGCTAAACTCGGAGCCATGGCAGATTCAACGTTCGACGTCGTCAGCAAGATCGACAAGATGGAGGCGGACAACGCCCTGAACCAGGCCCACAAGGAGGTCGAGCAGCGCTACGACTTCAAGAACGTCGGCGCCTCGATCGCCTGGAGCGGCGAGAAGATCCTGATCAAGGCCAACACCGAGGAGCGGGCGAACGCCATCCTCGACGTCTTCCAGTCGAAGCTGATCAAGCGCGGCATCAGCCTCAAGAGCCTCGACGCGGGCGAGCCCTTCGCGTCCGGCAAGGAGTACCGGATCGAGGCCACCCTCAAGGAGGGCATCGACCAGGAGCACGCGAAGAAGATCAACAAGCTCATCCGCGACGAGGCGCCGAAGTCGGTCAAGTCGCAGATCCAGGGCGACGAGCTCCGCGTCTCCTCGAAGAGCCGCGACGACCTCCAGGCGACCATGGCGCTCCTGCGCGGAGCCGACCTCGAGCTCGACCTCCAGTTCGTCAACTTCCGCTGAGGAATGACGCACACGGGAGCACGCGCGTGACCGCCGGAATCGACGACCCCGACCGGCGGGGCCGCACCGGACTCGACAGGGACGGGCTCGACCTCGTCGGGAACCCCGACGTGGTCGTGAAGGAGGTCACCCTCCTCTCGAGCGACTGGTACGTCCTCCGCACCACCCGCTTCGACTACCGGCACCGCGACGGCAGCTGGACGAGCGAGCAGCGCGAGACCTACGACCGGGGGAACGGCGCGGCGGTCCTGCTCTACGACGCCGACGCGCGCACCGTCGTCCTGATCCGGCAGTTCCGCTACCCCGCGTACGTGAACGGCGACCTCGACGGGATGCTCCTCGAAGTGCCCGCCGGTCTCCTGGACGAGGACGGGCCCGAGGAGGGCGCCCGCCGCGAGGCGTCCGAGGAGACCGGACTCGAGGTCGGCCGGCTCGAGCACGTGTTCGACGCGTTCATGAGCCCCGGCTCGGTCACCGAGAAGCTGCACTTCTACGCCGGGCGCTACCGCGCGGGGACCCGCAGCGGAGCGTTCGCGGGACTCGCCGACGAGGGCGAGGACATCGAGGTCCTCGAGCTCTCGTTCGACGAGGCGCTGACCCAGATCGGCGTGCAGATCGTCGACGCGAAGACGATCATGCTCCTGCAGTGGGCGGCCCTGTCCGGCCCGTTCTCGCGCTGACCCGCGGACGTCGCGGCTCCGTGCGCCTCAGCGCGCGTACTCGGCGAGGGCGCGTCCGGTCAGCGTGTCCGCCGCCGCGAGCCCGACCGGAGTCCCCTCGAAGACGATCGTCCCTCCGTCGTGCCCGGCTCCGGGCCCCACGTCGATGATCCAGTCCGCGTGCGCCATCAGGGCGCGGTGGTGCTCGATCACCACGACCGAGTTCCCGGAGTCGACCAGCCGGTCGAGCAGTCCGAGCAGTGTGTCGACGTCCGCGAGGTGCAGGCCCGTGGTCGGCTCGTCGAGCAGGTAGACGGATCCGGACGAGGCCATGTTGATCGCGAGCTTGAGGCGCTGGCGCTCGCCCCCGGACAGCGTGTTCAACGGCTGTCCGAGCGTGAGGTAGCCGAGACCGACGTCGACGAGACGGGCGAGCACCGTGTGCGCCGGTCCGCTCGCGAAGAACTCCGCGGCGTCGACGATCGGCATCGAGAGCACCTCGTGGATGTTCCTCCCGCGCAGGCGGTACTCGAGCACCTCAGCGGTGAACCGCTTGCCGTCGCACTCCTCGCAGACCGACGAGACCGCCGCGGCGGGGCCCAGCTCGGTGAAGATCATCCCGGCCCCCTTGCAGACGGGGCAGGCGCCTGCCGAGTTCGCGCTGAAGAGCGCCGGTCTCACACCGTTCGCCTTCGCGAAGGCCGCCCGGATCGCGTCGAGGACCCCGGTGTAGGTCGCCGGATTGCTGCGCCGCGAGCCGCGGATCGGCGACTGGTCGGCCACCACCACGCCCGGCCGACCCGCGAGCGAGCCGTGCAGAAGCGACGACTTGCCCGAGCCGGCGACTCCGGTGACGACGGTCAGCACGCCCAGCGGGACGTCCACGTCGACGCCGCGGAGGTTGTGCGTGGAGGCCCCGCGGATCTCCACCGCCCCGGTCGGACGGCGCACGGCCTCCTTCAGCGGGACGCGGTGACCGAGATGACGGCCCGTCAGGGTGTCCGACGTGCGCAGCTGCGCCACCGTCCCCTCGAACCGCAGCTCGCCGCCGTGCGCGCCGGCCCTCGGACCGAGGTCGACCACGTGATCGGCGATCTCGATGATCTCCGGCTTGTGCTCGACCACCAGGACGGTGTTGCCCTTGTCCCGCAGGCGGCGCAGCAGCTCGATCATCCGCGAGACGTCGTGCGGATGCAGACCCGCCGTCGGCTCGTCGAAGACGTAGGTGACGTCCGTGAGGCTCGACCCCAGATGCCGCACCATCTTGACCCGCTGCGCCTCACCGCCCGAGAGCGTGCCCGACTCCCGATCGAGCGACAGGTAGCCGAGGCCGACCTGGACGAGGGCGTCGAGCGTCCCGAGGAGGGTCTCGACGATCGGAGCGACGGACGGCGCCTGCAGTCCGCGGAGCCACGCGGCGAGGTCGGTCGCCTGCAGCGCGGCGCACTCGGCGATGTTCCGGCCCCCGATGCGCGACTCCAGCGCCGCCCGGGTGAGCCGGCCGCCTCCGCACTCGGGACAGGCGGCGAAGGTGGCCACCCGCTCGGCGAAGGCGCGGATGTGCGGCTGCGCCGCCTCCTTGGCCAGGTAGAGGCGGGTGACCTTCACCAGGAGGCCCTCGTAGGTCATCGTCATCCCGGCGATGGCCATCTTCGTGGCCGGACGGTGGAGGAACGCGTCCATCTGCTCGGGCGTGAAATCGGCGATCGGCACATCGGCCGGATAGAGGCCCGACTCGGCGAGGCCCTTCCAGTACCAGCCGCCGACGACGAAGTTCGGGATCGCGTCGAGAGCGCCGCCCTCGAGCGACTTCGAGCGGTCGATCAGCGCGTCGAGGTCGATGCTCGACACCCGGCCCGTCCCCTCGCACCGCGGGCACATCCCCTCCGGCAGGTTGAAGGAGAACGCACCGCTCGTGCCCGCGTGCGGATCGCCGATCCGGCTGAAGAGGATCCGCAGCATCGTGTACGCGTCGGTCGCCGTGCCGACCGTGGACCGGCCGTTCGACCCCATCCGCTCCTGATCGACGACGATCGTGGCCGACAGTCCGTCGAGCGACTCCACGTCCGGGCGAGCCGGCGACCCCATGAACTGCTGCACGAAGGCGGAGTAGGTCTCGTTGATGAGGCGCTGGGACTCGGCCGCGATGGTGCCGAAGACCAGCGACGACTTGCCGGAGCCCGAGACCCCGGTGAACACGGTGATCCTCCGCTTCGGGATATCGACGTCGATCCCCCGGAGGTTGTTCTGGCGCGCACCGCGCACCCGGATGACGTCGTGGGGCGCGGCCGTGGTCATGCTGTCTCCGTCCAGAGCGGTGCCCGAATCCTAGAGGAGGCGCAAGGCGTCCACGCCGGAACGACGAACGGCCCTCCGGACTGCACCGGAGGGCCGTTCGGAGACCACGCGTCAGAGCGCTACCGGCTCCGCCCGCGAGATCGCGATCATGTCCTCGCGGGGAACGACCTTCACCCGCGCACGGCCCTCGGGCTCGCCGAGCGCCATCTCGTGCTCGTCCAGCCGGTGCCAGCCGTCGAGATCCGTGTAGGCGATCTCCCGCTCCTCGAGCAGGGCGACCACGGCTGCCTCCTCGGGGTGCTCGGGCGTCCACCAGGACGCCTGGTCGTTGAGCACGTGCGCGACGGTCTCCATGGCGTCGGACTTGGTGTGCCCGATGAGGCCCACCGGTCCGCGCTTGATCCAGCCGGTCGCGTAGACGCCGTGGACCTGCTGGTCCTCGTCGTCCAGGACCTGGCCCTCGCGGTTCGGGATCACGCCGCGCATCTCGTCGAACGGGAGGCCGTCGAGCGGCGAGCCGAAGTAGCCGACCGCGCGGTACACGGCCTGCACGGGGACCTCGCGGATCTCACCCGTGCCGCGCACTCCGCCCTCGCCGTCCGGCTCGGTGCGCTCGTACCGGATCGCGCCGACCCGACCCGATCCGTCGTCCACGAACTCGAGCGGCTTCGCCCAGAAGTGCAGGTGGAGACGACGCGAGGCGCTCCCGACCTCGCGGGTGCGCCACTGGTTGAGCACCCGGTTGATGACCATGACCTGCTTGTTGGTCGCGATGGCGGCCTCCGAAGCGGGATCGAGGTCGAAGTCCTCGTCGGCGACGATCATGTCGACGTCGCGCAGCTCGCCCAGCTCGCGCAGCTCCAGCGGCGTGAACTTCACCTGAGCGGGACCGCGGCGCCCGAAGACGTGCACGTCGGTGACGGGAGAAGCCTTCAGCCCCTCGTAGACGTTCGGCGGGACCTCGGTGGGCAGGAGGTCCTCGGCGTGCTTCGCCAGCATCCGCGAGACGTCGAGCGCCACGTTGCCGTTGCCGATGACGGCGACGGAGGACGCCTCCAGCGGCCAGGTGCGCGACACGTCGGGGTGGCCGTCGAACCAGCTGACGAAGTCGGCCGCACCGTAGGAGCCCTCGAGCTCGACACCCGGGACGTCGAGCGGAGCGTCCCGGACGGCGCCGGTCGCGAAGATCACGGCGTGGTAGTGCCGCTTGAGATCCTCGAGCGTGATGTCGGTCCCGAAGTGCACGTTGCCGAAGATGCGGATGTCGCCCCGGTCGAGCACCTCCCGCAGCGCGGTGATGATCCCCTTGATGCGCGGGTGATCGGGCGCCACGCCGTAGCGGACCAGGCCGTAGGGCGCGGGCAGGTGCTCGAACAGATCGATCGAGACGTCGTACTTCTTCTCGGCCTTGATCATGAGGTCGGCGGCGTAGATGCCCGCGGGACCCGCGCCGACGATGGCCAGCCTGAGCTTGGTCATTGCGTTCCTCCTGCCGGGGCGCCGCAGCGCACAACCGGTCTCATTCCTGCGGCGCAGGGCGCGCCGCGACGATCGGGGTCAGCCGTTGCGCTCGACGACGGTGTCGGCGAAGCGCGTCAGCGCCTTGCGGACGGAGCCGTCGGGCAGCGGAGCGAGGGCGGCGACGGCCTCGTCGGCCCACCGGTGGGCCTCGGCGAGGGTCTGCGCGGTGACGTCGTGATCGCGCAGCTGAGCGATGGCGTCCGAGATGTCGGCGCTCTGCTCCTCCGTGTGCGCGATGGCGTCGTTCGAGCGGCTCACATAGCTCTCGATGCGGGCGAGGAGAGCCGCGGCCTCCCTATCGGAGGAGGCGCGCTCGCGCAGGCGCAGGATCGGCAGCGTCGACACGCCGGCGCGGATGTCCGTGCCGGGGTTCTTGCCGGTCTCCTCCGGCTGGGGAGAGAGGTCGATGACGTCGTCGACGATCTGGAAGGCGACGCCGATCTTCTCGCCGAAGACGCGCATGGCCTCCTCGTACTCCTCCGGAGCCTCCGAGAACGCGACTCCCGTGCGGCCCGCCGCGGCGATCAGGGACCCGGTCTTGTCGGCCAGGACGGACAGGTAGTGCTCGACCGGGTCCTCGCCGTCGGTCGGGCCGACCGTCTCGTGCAGCTGCCCGAGGACGAGCCGCTCGAACGTGTCGGCTTGCAGCCGGATCGCCTTGTCGCCGAGCTCGACCATCAGCTGGTTCGCGCGGGCGAAGAGCAGATCGCCCGTCAGGATGGCCACGTTGTTGCCCCACACGGTCTGCGCCGACGGGACGCCGCGGCGCTTCTCCGCCTCGTCCATGACGTCGTCGTGGTAGAGCGATGCGAGATGCGTGATCTCGATCGCCTGCGCGCCGAGCAGGACCTGCGGCGTGTTGCCACGGCCCAGCGACGCGGCCAGGAGGGTGAGCATCGGGCGCACACGCTTGCCGCCCGCCTCGAGGAGGTACCGGGTGGAGACGTCGGCCACAGCGTCCGCGAAGGACAGCTGCCGGACGAGACCCTCCTCGACCTGCTCCAGACCCGCGTCGATCGTGCGGGCGAGAGCCCGGTCCGACGAGGAGGAGAAGATGCGCTCGGAGAGGCCGAGCTGCGCCGTCAGAGACGGGCTGCGACGGGCGACGGGCGCAGTGGCGTTCACAGGGAAACCCTAACGTCTCGGCCTGTGCGGACCCCGGTCGTCATCGGGTCGCCGCGATCGGCTTGACGCCGCGGTGCAGCGCCACGATGCCCGCGGTCAGATCGCGGTAGGCCACGCGCTCGAAGCCCGCCGCGCGGAGCCAGGCGGCGACGACGCTCTGCTCCGGCCAGGCCCGGATGGAATCGCCGAGATAGTCGTACGCGGGATTGTTCGACGACGCGAGGCGCACGACGGCGGGCATGACCGTCGACAGGTAGAAGTCGTACGCGGCGGCCAGCGGAGCGATCGGCGGAGTCGAGAACTCGCAGATCACGACCCGGCCGCCGGGCTTCAGCACACGCAGGAACTCGGCGAGCGCCGTCCTCGGCTCGGCCACGTTGCGCAGACCGAACGAGATGGTCACGGCGTCGAACGACTCGTCCTCGAACGGGAGGTCCATCGCGTCGGCCTGGACGAACTCGATCCGGTCGTTGCCCGCCTGACGGCGACGGCCGACGGCGATCATCCCCGGGGAGAAGTCGGCTGCGACGACCTGGGCGCCCGACCGCGCCAGCGACGCGCTCGACGTTCCGGTGCCGGCCGCGATGTCGAGGATGCGCTCACCGGGAGCAGGGTTGACGGCGCGAGTCGTCGCGATCCGCCAGAGCCGGTCGTTCCCCACCGAGAGGAGTCCGTTCAGCAGGTCGTAGGCGGGAGCCACGGTGTCGAACATCGAGGCGACCTCGTCGGGCCGTTTGGTGAGGTCTGCCTTCGTCACGATGCGCAAGTCTACGGCGAGACGAGGGACGGCGGCTGTGCATCCGCCGTCCCGCGCCCGGTCGGCGCGCTCCCCCCTGGGGAAGCGCCGGGACCGCCCCGCTCCGCCTCGCGCGGCGGCCCCGGACCGGATCACGGTAGCAACGGAGCCCTGCGCCCCGAGCCCCGCGGCATGGGACGTCCCATCCTCTGGCGCGGGCGTACCCTGCTGAGGTGACGCTCATCGGCGCTGGAACCCCCCTGCTGCGTGCGGAGACGACTCCACTGGACTCTCCGCCGTCGCTCCTCTCCCACTCCGACCCGAGGCGGCCCCTCCTCTGGCAGCGCGACGGCGCCGGGCTCAGCGGACGCGGCGAGGCTCTGCGCCTCGAGTTCTCGGGCCCGGAACGGCTGCGGGCGGCGGCGGCAACCTGGCGTCGGCTCTGCGACGCGGCGACGGTGGAGAACCGGGTCGGACTGCCCGGGACGGGGCTGGTCGCGTTCGGGACCTTCGCTTTCTCGAGCCGATCCGAGGCGACGAGCGTGCTGATCGTGCCGCGCACCGTGATCGGGACGCGCGACGGCCGGTCATGGCTGACGCGGATCACGATCGGCGAGGCGGAGAGACCGTATACGCCGAGCGAGGAGCCGCTGGGGGCGGAGTACCACGTGCCGCTCTCGCCGGGTGCGCTGCCGCCCGACGGGTACCGCGCGGCGGTCGCTGCCGCGGTGGAGACGATCCGGGCGGGCGAGCTGTCCAAGGTCGTGATCGCGCGCGATCTGAAGGGACGGCTCCCGCCGGGGGCGGACCTGCGTCGGATGCTGGGTGCGCTCACCGAGCGGTACCCGGACTGCTGGGGCTTCGCCGTGGACGGATTCCTCGGCGCCAGTCCGGAGACGCTGGTCGCGGTCGATCGGGGCGAGATCTCGGCGAGGGTGTTGGCCGGCACGGCCGCACGAGGCGAGGATCCCCTCGCCGACGCGGACGTGGAGGCTGCTCTGCTCGAGAGTCCGAAGGACCGCTCGGAGCACGCTTTCGCTCTCGCCAGTCTGGTCCGGGAGCTCGAGCCCCACACGCGGGAGCTGACGGCCGGCGCCGCCCCGTTCACGCTCCGCCTGCCGAACCTCTGGCACCTCGCGACGGACGTGCGAGGAATTCTGGACGACTCCTCCAGCGCGCTCGATCTCGTCGATGCTCTTCACCCGAGCGCGGCAGTGGCCGGCGCTCCGACCGCCGACGCCCTTGCGCTCATCGAGCACCTGGAGCCCTTCGACCGCGGTCGGTACGCAGGACCCGTCGGCTGGATCGACGGCAACGGCGACGGCGAGTGGGCCGTCGGACTCCGCAGCGCCGAGGTCACGGCCGAGGGCGCGGTCACGGCCTGGGCGGGCGCCGGCATCGTGGCCGACACCGTTCCCGAGTCCGAGCTCGCCGAGACCCGCATGAAGTTCCGCCCGATCACCGTCGCGGTGGCCGGACGAACGTCGGGAGTCGCTGGAGCCGTCGGCTTCCCCGCCGGGTCGCTCTCGAGCAGGGGAACCCCCGGCCGTCGTCCTGCACCCACCGGCGGTCGCCCGGGCAGCGCCGGCGGCCGGGTCGTCACGCGGCGGCCGGTCGGTGTGGTCCAGTCCGCTGTGCCGTCCGGATGGAGCAGATACGTCCACCGGTCGCCGTGGCGCACATGGTGGTGGGCGACGCACAGGGAGGCGAGGTTGTCGGGAGTCGTCTCTCCCCCGTTCCGCCATTTGACGCTGGGGTCGGTCTCCGTCGAGGACGCCGGCCGGGTGCAGCCCGGGAAGCGGCAGGTCTGGTCGCGGAGGCGGACCAGCAGCCTCATCCTCGGCGGCGGGAGGCGGTGGCGGCGCCCGACGGAGACGACCGCGCCGGTCTCCTCGTCGGTCAGCACGGGAGTGAAGGCGGCGTCGTCGTCGATGAGCGCTCGCACCGCCTCGGCGGGGATCGGCCCGTAGCCGTCGAGCTCGGCGGCCGCCTCGTCGTCACCTGCGGCGGTGTTCGCCGCCACAGTGACTCTCACCTCGGCCCGCAGCCCGGTCGAGGGCGCCGCGGCGCCCTCCGGAGTGGTCCCCGCCACGTCCCCGTGGCAGAGCAGGTCGGCCCACGCGTCGGCGCGGAGCTGCGCCAGCGTCCGCAGATCGCGGTCCCCTTCGGCGCCGTCCCGCAGGTCCCTCGCGATGCGGTCGAGTCGGGCGAGCGCTCCGACGGCCTCGGGCGCGGGGACGTGCGCGCAGACCGTCGCCATGCCGTCGATCCCGGCTGTCATCCACACCCGGCGGTCCTCGCGGGCGCGAGCGTGCCGCTCGGCGAGGGGCTCGTCGTGCAGCTCCTCCCGCACCCGCGCGAGGGCGTGGCGCAGCTGCCCCGGGGTCAGCGTCTCCGCGAGGTCGACGGCCCGGTCGTCGTAGGCCGCGCGCGCCGCTGCGGGGAGGGTCGCCGCGACGGAGCAGATGAGCTGGCCGGCCTCCCAGCGCATTCTGGCGTCGGCGAGCGCGGAGCGGGTCCGCGGCAGCTCCTCCATCAGGAGCGAGGCGTGCAGCAGCTCCCTGGCGGCGGTGCGCTCGGAGACCCCGAGGGCGACGGCGAACTCCGCTCGGATCGACCGTTCGACGAGGTCCGTCGCATCCTTGCTGTCCGCCGAGGAGCCTCGGGCGAACGCGTCGGGACAGGTCAGCGCCGCGCAGTGTCCCGCGTGCAGCGCCTCCGCCGCGGACAGGAGCACGCGGGAGGCGCTCCTGGCGAGCGCCGCCGCCCGGTCGCCGAGGGCGAGAACCTCTCCTCGCACGGTCTCCGCATCAGCCATTCCTCCAGCGAAGCAGCAGCTGACGAGCTGCGGAGCTCGAACGAGGCGTCCCCGGGAGATCAGCGTCCGACGACGACCTGTGGAGGACCGTCCGACCGGACCCGCGCGGACTCAGCGCTCGAGCCGGATCTCCACGATGCCCGGCCCGTCACCCGGCGAGGTCAGCGCCTGCTCCAGCTCGCCGCGCGTCGCCGCACGACGGTGGCCCCACCCGTAGGCGCGCGCGAGAGCCTCCAGATCGGCGTTCTGCGGGGTGAACTGCACGCGGTCGAACGCATCGGGATGCGAGCTCGATGCGACCTCGAGTCCGTCGAAGATCGTGCCGCCCCCGTCGTTCACAACGACGAGCTGCACGCGCGGGCGTCGCTCTCCGGGCGGGAGGAGGAGGCCGCCGGCCTCGTGGAGCAGAGTGAGATCGCCGAGGACCGCGCGGGTGACTCCGCCGGCTCCCTGCTCGGTCGCCTGCGAAGCCACCGCGATCCCGAGAGCCGTCGAGATCGTGCCGTCGATGCCGGCGAGGCCGCGGTTCGCCAGGACGGATATCCGCTTGCCCGGCAGGGTCCCGTCGGCGACGCGGATCAGCCGTGACGCTCCGAACAGCAGCCGGTCGTGCGGCCAGGTGACCTTCCAGACCGCGGCGACGACGAAGTCGCGGGTGAGCGGTGCCCTGATCGCGGCGAGGGCGTTGCGCGCGTAGCCGCGGCGGTCCTCGACCGACATCGACCCCGCGTCGGGGACCTCGTCCAGCTCGTCGGGGTCGACCGTCAGGGCGCGGCTCGCGGACACCCAGGATCCGGCCCAGGCGCGCTCGCCGCGCTCGGGACGCGGCGACCCCTCGGGGCGGACCACGTCGACGCCTCCGACGCGGCGGGCGCGCCGGCCGGGGTTGTAGAACTGCTCGCGCACGGCGTCCACGACGATCACCTCGACGTCCTCGCGCCGCAGCAGCTCGGGGACCTCGCGGGAGAGCGTCGGGTGTCCGAGCACGATCGCCCGGCGGATGCGTCCGCCGAAGTCGGGCTCGCCGAGCAGGCGACGCCAGGCGACGACGAGCTGCGGTCCGAAGCGGGCGCCGGAGGAGACCTCGGCGAGCAGCGGCCAGTCGCCGGCGCGAGCGATCTCCTCGGCCGCGGCGCCCGCCTTGTCCCCGGCGATGACGACCGTGAGCGGCTCACCAGGGCCGGCGGTCACGACGGCACGCGGGATTCCGGATCCGACGGCGGGCGACGAGACCGGTTCGATCCGCTCGATGTCCGGCAGAGCGGAGGAGAGCGGATCGCGGAAGCAGAGGTTCAGGTGGACCGGCCCGCGGCGCGCCGCGGTGACGGCACGGTCGGCGAGCGCCCTCGCGTCCTCGGGCAGGGAGGCGTCGCCCGGAGCAGCGACGTCCTCGAACAGCCGCACGGCTCGCCCGTACAGCTCGCGCTGCTCGGCCGTCTGGTTCGAGCGGATGCCGCGCAGCTCGTCGGGCCGGTCGGCGGTCAGGACGATCATCGGCACGTCCGAGGCGTCCGCCTCGAGCACGGCCGGGTGCAGGTTCGCGGTCGCCGTGCCGGAGGTCGTGATCACGAGCGCCGGCATCCCGGATTCGAGGGCCAGGCCCAGCGCCAGGAACCCCGCGGAGCGCTCGTCGATCCGCACGTGCAGCCGGACGTCGCCGCGGGTCTCGAGCTCGGCCGCCACCAGGGCGAGCGCCTGCGAGCGGGAGCCCGGAGCGACGACGACGTAGCGGAGGCCGAGCGCGACGAAGCGGGTGAGGAGGTCGACCGCGAATCGGGTGGAGGGGGCGACCGGCCGGTGCTCAGGCATCCCGGCGGCCGGGGCCGTCGGCCTCGCCCTGCTCGTCCATGTCGGCGAGGTCGCGCTCGAGCTCGATGCGCTCGGCCTGCAGGCGCTCCTCCTCGGGGTCGCGCTCGGTGCGGAGGGTGCCGAGGAAGTCGGGGTCGTCGTCCGGAGCGGTGTAGCGGCGGCCGGCGGCGCGCTGCTTGCGGGGACGGCCGATCCAGAACCACAGTCCCGCACCGATGACCGGGAGGATCAGCACCACCAGGAGCCAGGACCACTTCGGGATCGCCCGCACGGCGTGACGGTTGCTCATCGCGACGTCGATCACGGTGTAGACCGTGAAGACGGCGAGGGCCACGAGCAGGCCGATGACGAGGCGGATCATGGACACGAGTCTACGTCCGGCACCCCCGTCGGGGAGGGTCCGCACGGACGCTGGACAGGAGGCTCCCACGGTGCTCACGGAAGCGCGTGCAGGGGCCGACGTACACTGTCCCGGTGAAACTGAGCCGCGCGGTCGTCGTCTACTCGCTCCTGCGCCTGGCGATGTTCGCCGGCGTCTTCGTGCTGGTGTACCTGCCGGCGCGCACCTTCGTCGACTCGGAGCTGACGGCAGCGGTCACAGCGGGCTTCGTCGCCGCGATCGCGAGCCTGTCCCTCTCCTACATCCTGCTGAGGAAGCCCCGCGAGCGCATCGCGGAGGCGATCTACGAGCGCCGCAAGGACGTCCCGCGCGCCCCGACCGACGACGACGTCGAGGACGCCGCGGTCGACGCGACCCGCGACGACCGCTGAGCCGGGCGATCCCGCCGGCGAGGGCTCCCCTCGGACGCGCTGACCACGCTCGCACCAGGCCCGGCACGCAACAGCCGATATCACCCGAATCCGGCCCACCCGAGCCCGCCTCGTGCGAGCCGCCGCTCTAGAACGCCAGCGCCGCCCCGAGGATGACCGCGTAGGCGAGCCCGCCCAGGCTGGTCAGCTGCAGCGCCAGGATGAGCTCCTTCGCCGTCTTCGCCGTCAGGGTGATCAGGATGGCCGGCAGGATCATCAGCAGCACGAAGAGCGTCAGCCATGCCAGCGGGTAGAACAGCGCGAGGATCACCGCGATGCCGAACGGGATCAGCACGAAGCCCGTGTAGATCGCGCGGGACACGGCCGGTCCCGCGAGGACCGCGAGGGTCCGCTTGCCCGAGAGGCGGTCGGTCGGGATGTCGCGGATGTTGTTGACCATGAGCACGGCGCAGGCGAACAGGCCCGCCGCCACGGCGCCGAGCCACGACTCCTGGTTGGTGCGGCCGATCTGCACGAACGTGGTGCCGACGGTGGCGACCAGGCCTAAGAACCCCAAGACGAAGAGCTCGCCGAGCCCGAGGTAGCCGTAGGGGCGGCGTCCGCCGGTGTAGAACCAGCCGGCCGCGATCGCCGCCGCGCCGACGATCAGGAACCACCACTGCCCCGAGAGGGCGGTGAGCACGAGGCCGGCGACGGCCGCGATCCCGAAGAAGACCAGGGCGACGGTAAGCACCTGGCGGGGCTTCGCGGCTCCGGAGCCGGTCAGCCGCGAGGGTCCGACGCGGTTGGCGTCGGTGCCGCGCACGCCGTCGGAGTAGTCGTTGGCGTAGTTGACGGCGATCTGCAGGGCGAGCGAGACGGCCAGGCAGAGCAGGGCGCGCACCCAGTGCCAGCCCTCGTCGACGACCTGGGTCGCTCCGGTGCCGATGAGCACGGGGGCGACGGCCAGCGGGAGGGTGCGGAGGCGGGCGCCGGCGATCCACTCGCGGGGACCGGCGGGCTTCACGACGACCGTTCGCGGGCTGCCCCCGGGGCGGCCGCTGGAGGACTTCTTCTTGCGACTCGTACTCGACACGGAGGGAATCCTACCCACCGGCCCGTCGACGCTCAGAGCCGGTCAGGCCTGCTCGGCGAGCACCTCGAGGGCGCGGCGGTCGGGCTTCCCGGCGGCGAGGAGGGGGATGCGGCCGACCGGCAGCACGGCCGCGGGAGCGGCGGCGCGCCCGAGGCGGTCGGCGATCAGGGCGCGCAGGTCGGTGAGCGCGGGAGCCTCCTCCGCCGTCACGACGACCGGGACCTCGCCCCACTGCTCGTCCGCCCGCCGCACGACGACCGCGTCGGGGACGGGCCCCTCGCGGAGCACGGCCTCGACGGCGTCGAGCGAGACCTTCTCCCCGCCTGACACGATCACGCGGTCGAGCCGGCCGGTCACCCGGAGGCGCCCGTCGACGATCGAGCCCGCGTCGCCCGTGCGGTACCAGCGCTTCCCGTCGAGCTCGAGGAAGGCGGAGGCGCTGCGCTCGTGGTCGATCGCGCCGTCGGCGTCGAGGTAGCCCTCCGCGAGGGTCGGCCCGCCGAGCAGCACCTGCCCGTCCTCGACGCGCATCCGCACGTCGTGGAGCGGGACGCCGTCGTAGACGCAGCCGCCGGACGTCTCGCTCGATCCGTAGGTCAGGCGGATGCGCGCACCGAGGGCGGCGGCGCGGTCCCGCAACGGCTGCGGCGTCGCCTGGCCGCCGATCAGGAGCGCGTCGAACGAGCGGAGCGCCTCGGCCGCGGCCGGATCGCGCTCGGCGAGATCCAGCAGCCTCGCGAGCTGCACGGGGACCAGCGAGGAGTACCTCCGCTCCCCCGCCGGCATCGTCCGAGCGAGAGCGAGGAAGGCCGCCGCGTCGAAGCCGCCGGCCAGGAGGACGACCGGGTCGGCCTCCGCCGTCAGCGAGCGGACGAGCACCTGCAGTCCCGCGACGTAGTGGGTCGGCAGGCAGAGCAGCCAGCGTCCCGGCCCGCCCAGCTCGGCGAGGGTCGCGGAGGCGCTGGTGAGCAGTGCCGCTGTCGAGAGCGCGACCCGCTTGGGCGGCCCCGACGAGCCCGAGGTCTCGACGACGACGGCGACGCGCTGCGGCACGACGGCATCCTCGGAGGCGGTCGCAGCGCCGGGGGCGGAGACGCGGATCGCCGGGCCGCTGCCGTCCAGGGCCGCGCGCAGAGCGAGGAGGACGGACTCGACCGTCGCGTCGACACCCGCGAGCGGGCGGGTCACCTGCGTGCCCTCCGGCTCAGAACTGCCACGGGAACGGCGACCAGTCGGGCTCGCGCTTCTCGAGGAAGGAGTCTCGTCCCTCGACGGCCTCGTCGGTGCCGTAGGCGAGGCGCGTGGTCTCGCCCGCGAAGAGCTGCTGGCCCACGAGGCCGTCGTCCACGGCGTTGAACGCGTACTTCAGCATCCGGATGGCCGTGGGCGACTTGGTGAGGATCGTCTCGGCCCACTCCACCGCGGTCGTCTCGAGCTCGGCGTGCGGGACGACCGCGTTCACGGCACCCATCTCGTAGGCGCGCTGCGCGGAGTACTCCCGCGCGAGGAAGAACACCTCGCGCGCGGCCTTCTGCCCGATCTGGCGGGCGAAGTACGCCGAGCCGTAGCCCGCGTCGAAGGAGCCGACGTCGGCGTCCGTCTGCTTGAAGCGCCCGTGCTCGGCGGAGGCGAGGGTGAGGTCGCAGACCACGTGCAGCGAGTGCCCGCCTCCCGCGGCCCAGCCGGGGACGGCCGCGATGACGACCTTCGGCATGAAGCGGATGAGGCGCTGCACCTCGAGGATGTGCAGGCGGCCGTTCCGCGCGGAGTCGATGCCCTCGGCGGTCTCGCCGTCGGAGTACCGGTAGCCGTCGCGGCCGCGGATCCGCTGGTCTCCCCCGGAGCAGAACGCCCAGCCTCCGTCGCGCGGGCTCGGGCCGTTGCCGGTGAGGATGACGACGCCGATGCGCGGGTTCGTCCGGGCGTCCTCGAGGGCGCGGAACAGCTCGTCGACCGTGCGCGGCCGGAACGCGTTGCGGACCTCGGGCCGGTCGAACGCGACCCGCGCGATGCGGCCGGAGCGGTCGTGGTGGTAGGTGATGTCCTCGAGTGCGTCGAAGCCGTCGACGGCCGCCCAGCGGTGCGCGTCGAACAGTTCGGAGACCTGCGTGCTCATGTCACGACCCTACTGATCCGGACTGCACGGCGACTCGACACCGCTCGGGCAGACGGAAGGGGACCCCGCTGACGCGGAGTCCCCCTGCCGGTGCTCGCCCCTACTTGGCGGCGGAGGTGGTGCGGTTCTCGGCCGACACCATCCAGGCGTACTGCTCGAGGCTCTGGATGGTCGCGTTGAGGATGTCCGCGCTGGTCGGGTCTTCCTCGTCCACCTGGTCGGGGACCTCGCGCATGGTGGCGGCGGGGTCTTCGAGGCGGATCGTGACCAGGTCGACGGTCTCGGCCGTGTCGATCTCGCCGTGCGGGTACTCGGGGAGGGTGGTGGTCGCGGCGACGGTGTCGCTGCGGCCGTCCGGGATCCCGTGGAGGGCGCGCATGCGCTCGGCGATGTCGTCGCTGAACTCGCGCGCGGCCTCGATGATCTCGTCGAGCTGCAGGTGGAGGTCGCGGAAGTTCTTGCCGACGACGTTCCAGTGGGCCTGCTTGCCCTGGACGTGGAGCTCGATCAGGTCGACGAGGACGATCTGGAGGCTGTCGAGCAGCTCCTTGGAGGCCTTGAAGCCCTTTTCGGCGTTCTGACGGCGGCTGGTCTTGGCACCGGAGCCCGCGGGGGCTTCGACGTGGCGATCGAGGGTGGTGGTCATGGACCGTTCCTTTCTCTTGCAGTGCCGGGTGCGGTGTCCCGCCCCGAGTCTGGCTTCTTCGGCTGGACGGCGACCGCACGCGGGGGGTGCGCGTGCTGGGCGGGGCCCGTGGTTGCGGGGATCAGATCGTGGCGACGGATCCGGAGTCGACGCGGTAGTTCGAGCCGTTCACGAACGAGGCGCGGTCGGAGCAGAGGAAGGCGATCACGGCTGCGACCTCCTCGGCCTCGCCCCGGCGCTTCAGCTCCATGTACGGCCGCTCCTCGTCGAGGAAGGACGAGATCGCCTCGTCGACCGAGGTGCCCCTCTGCTCGGCGCGCTTCGACATCATCGCGTCGGTCATCGGAGTGCGGATGAACGCGGGCGAGACCGTGTTCACGAGGAGGCCCTCCTGCGCGTAGGAGCGCGAGAGGCCCTTGGCGAAGGCGAGGACCCCCGCCTTCGCGGCGCAGTAGGGCAGTTCGTCGTCGTAGGGCTGCACGGCGTCCTCGGAGGCGGTGAGCACGAGCCGGCCCCAGCCTCCGGTGCGGAGGTCGGGGAGGAACTCGCGCACGAGCCGCACGGGACCGAGCAGGTCGACCTCGAGGGTGCTGGTCCAGCCCTCGTCGTCGATCTCGTGGAAGAGGCCCTGCGCCCCCGTGACTCCGGCGCACTGCACGAGGATGTCGATCGCGCCGACCGCTCCGGCCACGCGGCGGTGCAGCTCGGCGAGCTGCTCCGTGCTGGTGACGTCGGCGGCGAAGGCGTGCAGGCGGCCCTCCGGAGCGTCGAGCCCGGCCGCCGCCCGGTCGAGCTCCGCCTGGTCCTTGTCGGTGATCACGACGGTCGCGCCCTCGGCGAGGAGGAGCTGCGCCGTGGCCAGGCCGATGCCGGAGTCGCCTCCGGTGACGAGGGCGATGCGGCCGCTGATGCCGAGATCCATGCTGAGGTGCTCCTTGTGGGTGCGGTGCGAGGGGGTGGTACTGGTCTACGCCCCTCGGAGCCGGCCCTCAACGGGTTGCGCGGACGCCGTCGGCGGGGTTACGCGCGGCCGACCTTCTCCGGCGCCAGCTCCTCGATGGTGATGGCCGCGTTGATCAGCGCGAGGTGGCTGAGCCCCTGCGGCAGGTTGCCCCAGAAGGCCAGGTCGTCGACCGCGATCATCTCGGACATGATCCCGACGTCGTTCGGGACCGTGGCGACGAGCTCGTCCATCAGGGCGACCGACTCGTCGTGCCGACCGACGCAGGCCAGGGCGGACGCGAGCCAGAACGAGCAGGCCACGAACGGGTGCTCCTCGCCCTCCATGCCGGAGTAGCGGAACAGCAGCGCGCCGCGGCCGAGCTCCTTCACCAGGGCGTCGATGGTGGAGATCATCCGCTCGCCGCGCTCGTAGCCGCTGGGCGCGTGCAGGAGCACCGAGGCGTCCAGCTCCTCGCTGCCCGGGTACATCACGTAGGAGCCGAGCTCCTCGGACCAGCAGTGCTCCTCGATCCACTCGCGGATGCGGTCGCGCTCGAAGCGCCAGCGGTCGGGGCTGCCCGCGACCTGGCCGAGCTCCGCCAGGTGCACGGCCGAGTCGAGCGCCTGCCAGCAGCCCATCTTCGAGGAGGTGTAGTGCTGCTCCTCCTCCAGCTCCCACATGCCCGCATCGCGGTTCCGCCACAGGTCGCAGGTGGTGTCGGCGACGCGGGCGAGGAGCCGACCGGTCTGGATGTCGAGGACGTTGCCCTCGTCGACGTAGATGCGGCAGATGTCGAAGAGGTCGCCGAAGACGCCCAGCTGCAGCTGGCTCTGCGCTGCGTTGCCGGCGACGACCGGGCCGATGCCGGCGTAGCCCGGGACGTCGAACTCCTCCAGGACGGTCGGCATGGAGCCGTCGAGTCCGTAGAAGATGTGCAGATCCGGCCCGTGCTCCTTGATCGTGCGGAGGAGCCAGGACAGCGCGGCGTGCGTCTCCTCGCGCAGGCCGAAGCGCACCAGCGCGTGCATCGTGTACGCGGCGTCGCGCACCCAGGCGAAGCGGTAGTCCCAGTTCTTGCCGCCGTTGGGCGACTCCGGGAGCGACGTGGTCGCGGCCGCGGCGATGGCTCCTGTGGGCGAGTAGATCAGCAGCTTGAGCGCGAGGGCGCTGCGCTGGACGGCCTCGGACCACGGGCCGTCGTAGGAGAACTCCTCCGACCAGTCCTGCCAGCTGCGGATGGTGCGGTCGATGCCGCGGTCGACGTTCTTCGCGACCGGGAAGTGCAGCGGCTCGTCGTGCGTGGCCGACACGACCAGGACGTGCCGCACGGCGTCCTTGCCCGCGGTCACGACGAAGGAGCCCGTCAGCTCGTCGCCGGCGCCGGAGGGCGCGTCGTCGCCGTCGGGCCCGTGCTCCTGGCCGGTGACGCCGATGGTGATGTCGCCGGCGCGGATGAGCGAGCGGCCGTCGGCGTTCTGGATCCACGGGGAGAACCGGCCGAGTCCCGTTCCGGGACGCACGGCCCACCGCATCCGCACCTCGCCGTCGACACCGTCCACGCGGCGCGCGAGCTCGGCCCACGGGAGGCGGCCCGCGATCCCGGTGACGAGCGCGTCCGTCACGCGGACGGTGCCCGACTCGGTGGTGAAGGTGGTCTCGAGGACGTTCGTGTCGCGGATGTAGGCGCGCGAGACCTCGGCGGGCTCCTCGGGGGCGAGCTCGACGCAGCCGCCGGACTCGGCGTCGATCAGGGCGGCGAAGGCGGGGGTGGAGCCGAGGTCCGGGACGGGCATCCAGTCGACGCTGCCGTCCTTCGCGATCAGGGCGACCGTGCGACCGTCTCCGATCGCGGCGTAGTCGCGCAGGGGCCTGGTCGAGCGGGGTGCAGCCATCCCCTCACCGTAGGGCGCGGGCGGTTTGCCGATTCGGGCTTGCGGGCGGACGGGCTTGCTTGTAGCGCCCGGTCAGGTCGTCGCGACTCCGCCGTACTCCTCGAGGCGGTCGGTGAACTCGCCGCGGTCCTCATCCTGGAGGACCCCGTTCGCGTACCCGGCGAGGAACGCGCCCTGCGGGTCCGGCGAGAGGCCGACTCCGTCGAGCATGTCGGCGATCAGGCCGGTCGGATCGGAGTCGAGGTCCACGAGGCCCAGCTCGATCGCGGGCACGAGGTCGGTGGAGGAGCGCGCGGTGACGATCCAGAGCGCGGCCGAGGCCTCCTCGTCCGCGAGGTCGCCGTCGAGCTCGTAGCCCGCCTCCGACCACTCCTCGGGGGTGTCGGCCACCTCGACGTCGTCGAAGCCGAGGGGCGCGAGCGCTGCAGTGAAGCGGTCGACCGCCGCCTGCCTGTCGGCGTCGGTCGAGACGTCGGCGGCGGCGTACTCGGTCGCCGAGATGTAGTCGTAGAGGAGGGAGGGCCCGCCGTAGGCGTTCTGCGACTGCTCGTAGTACTCGTCGTCGGCCGAGGTCCACTCCTCGGGGACGGCGCCCTCGACGGCCGCGACGGCCTGCTCGGCACTCGCGCGCACGTCCTCCGCGGACGGCTGGCCGAGGATCGTCACGGCGTCGCCGTCCTGGTAGCCGGGGTAGTCGTAGAGCGGATCGGACGGGTCCCCGCTGCCGAACGGGTCGTCCGTCGGGTCGCCGAACGGCTCGGACGGAGCGCTCGTCGACGCGCTGCCGGCGGCGGAGTCGAGCGCGCCGCCCACTCCGACGGCGACGAGCGTGCCGAGCACGCCGGTATAGACGACGCCCACGAGGAGGCTCGTGCCCAGCGCGATCCAGGCGCCCCTGCCGAGCGGGCGGTGGGAGGGGACGGAGCCCTGCGTCGGGCCCGGGGCGGGCGCGGGCGGCGGGCTCATCGGCATCTGGCTCATCGCACTCCTCCGGACTCCAACGGCAGCCTCGTCAGTCTGGCACCTCGGCGAGCGCTCGGAGGAGGGACCCCAGGGGCTTGCGCGCGCGTCGCCGACCTCCCGCGCGCGGGTGGCCGCCGCGTGGCCCCGGCCGGTGGACAATGGCCGGATGGACGACGTCGTGCCCGCCTCCCCGCTCCCCTCCCTCGGCGAGATCGACGCGGGACTCCGCGTCGTCGCTCTGCCGCTCCGCACCCGCTTCCGCGGCGTCGACAACCGCGAGATCGCGCTCGTGCGCGGCCCCGAGGGCTGGACCGAGTTCTCGCCCTTCCTCGAGTACGGCGCGGAGGAGTCGGCGGCGTGGCTCCGGGCGGCGATCGACTACGGCTGGAGCGAGCAGCCGGCACCGCTGCGCGACCGCATCCCGGTGAACGCGACCATCCCGGCCGTCGCACCGCACGAGGTCGCCGCCGTGCTCGCGAGCTACCACGGCTGCCGCACGGCGAAGGTGAAGGTCGCCGAGCGCGGCCAGACGCTGGCCGACGACGTGGCCCGGGTCGTCGAGGTCCGCCGCCTGCTCGGTCCGGAGGGCCGGATCCGCGTGGACGCGAACGGCGGCTGGAACCTCGACGAGGCCGAGCACGCCGTCCACGCCCTCGCGGAGTCCGACCTCGAGTACGTCGAGCAGCCGTGCGCGAGCGTCGACGAGCTGGCGGAGCTGCGCTACCGGGTGAAGTACATGGGCATCCCGATCGCCGCCGACGAGAGCGTCCGCAAGGCCGCCGATCCACTCGCCGTCGCCCGGGCCGGAGCCGCGGACCTGCTGGTCGTGAAGGCCCAGCCGCTCGGGGGGACGCGCCGGGCGCTGGCCCTCGTCGCCGAGGCGGGGCTGCCGGCGGTGGTCTCGAGCGCGATCGACAGCTCGGTCGGACTCGCCATGGGCGCCGCCCTGGCCGCGGCGCTCCCCGAGCTGCCCTTCGACTGCGGACTCGGCACCGCGTCCCTCCTCGCCGCGGACGTCACGGAGTGGCCGCTGCGGCCGGTGGACGGCGGGATCCCCGTCGGCCGCGTGGAGGTCTCGGAGGAGCTCCTCTCCCGTCACGCCGTGTCGCCGGAGCGGCTCGCCTGGTGGCGGGCGCGGCTCCGCGACTCCTACGCGCTGCTCTGATCGTCGGCGGCGGGCGCCGTGTCGGAGGGGCGGCAGAATGGGAGCGTCGGCCGCCGGTGCCCGACGCGTCCCCCACCCTCGAGCATCGGAGCCCCGTGAGCGCATCGACCGTCCCCGTCTTCCTCGACTGCGACACCGGCATCGACGACTCGCTCGCTCTGGCGTACCTCCTCCGCTCGCACCGGGCCCGCCTCGTCGGGATCAGCACGGTCAGCGGCAACACCGACGCGCGCCGGGCCGCCGTCAACAGCCTCGGCCTGCTCGCGCTGGCCGGCCGCGACGACGTGCCGGTCGCCGTGGGGGCGCACCACTTCCTCGAGGAGGACTACGCCGGCGGATCCCCGCACGTGCACGGCGACGACGGCATCGGCGGGGTCGCGCTGCCCGAGGGCGGCGAGCCGGTCGACGAGGATCCGGCCGACCTCCTCCTCCGTCTCGCCCGCGAGCACGAGGGCGAGCTGCGGCTGGTCGCGATCGGCCCGCTGACGAATCTCGCGCTCGCCCTCCGTGCGCACCCGGAGATCGCGTCCCTCGTCCACTCGGTGACGGTGATGGGCGGAGCCGCGCTGGTCCCCGGCAACGTGACCGCCGTGGCGGAGGCCAACATCTGGCACGACCCGGCGGCCGCCGCCGAGGTCGTCGCGGCCGACTGGGATCTGACGCTCGTGCCCCTGGACGTGACCATGCGGCACCTGCTGACGGAGGAGGACCGCGCCGTCCTGCTCGCGTCGCCCGATCCCCTCGCGCAGGCCATCGGGCAGGCGCTCGACTTCTACTTCGACTTCTACGTCGGCCACTTCGGCGAGCGCACCGCTGCCATGCACGACCCCATGGCCGCCGCGATCGCCGTCGACGCCGTCGCCCTCACCTCCGCCCCGCGCGTCCACGTCACTGTCGACGCCACCCACGGCCCCGGCCGCGGCCAGACCGTCGCCGACCTCCGCGGCATCTACCGCGGCGTCCATCCCTCCGACGCCCGCACCCGCGTCGTCCTCGCCCTCGACGCTCCGTTCGCCCCCCACCTCATCGACGTCGTCACCGCCGTCTGACCCTTCCGCCGTCGCCCCCGGCGTCCACCATCGCCACTCGACAGGCACGGATCCGCCCGCAGCCCGTCCATGCCCCCTCTGCGCGACACGCCCGCTCCGCGCACTACTCGACCAGCAGGCACCGCCCCCTGCGCGTCCATCTGCGGGAACTCGATCGGCCCGCTCCCCGCGTTCGTGCCAAGCGATCTCGATACGCGCGCTGCGCGCGCTACCCGATCAGCATGTTCCGTCGACCGCCGTCTACCCCGGCCCTCCCGCGAAGCCCAGCTCATCAGACCCGACTGCGAAGCGGAGCCCACCCGGACCCGACCGAGAAGCGGAGCCCACCCGGACCAGACCGCGAAGCGGAGCCCACCCGCGGCGACCGCGAAGCGGAGCCGTCCTCAAAGCGTGTCCTGGTGGGCGGTCGGCGGGGCCTGGTGGGGTCGATCGCAAGGCGGAGGCGTCGGGCGTAGCGGCGCTACGTTCGTCGCCGACAACGCCGCGAGGGACCCCGCCAGGCCCCGCCGATCACATGCCGGTGTCGAGGCCGGAGTAGGCGTGGAGTCCCTTGAAGAACACGTTGACGACGCCGAAGTTGAACATGACGGCGGCG